>CANOID010000185.1 GCA_947565985.1 uncultured Lachnoclostridium sp. | reverse complement strand
TTGTATTTCGGAGTTTTGAATATTTTGTATTACGAACAGACCAAACATTTTGGGGCGAGGCTTTTATTCACAAACTCATAGGCATTATGATTTTTTATGTTGGTGCAAAAATGTATGGCATTAATCTAAAAGATATAGGATTTAAAAAAAATAATGTATTACGCAATTTGCTAAAAGGACTTGGATTTGGGCTGTTGATGTTTACTGTAGCGTATATTATTGAAATCTTTATACTTGTTGTTCAGAATAAATTTGCAATGGTTCAGATTTATGTAAGTGCTTATGCTATTGATGGAAATATTGGTAATCAGACAACTTTGATTTTCTTTATCATTTGTATTGTCGGAAATATTATTAATGTGGTCATGGAAGAAGGTATGTTTAGGGGATTGTTTCAAAAAATACTTAAACATAAATATTCATTTATTGTAAGTGCTATAATCTCTTCCTCTCTGTTTGGTATATGGCATATTATGGCTCCTATCAGAAGTTATTGCGATGGAATGATTGGAGTGAGCGGACTTTTTGCAAATATGATTATGTTAATAGTTACTTCGAGTATTATAGGTTTTAAATTTTCTCTTCTTGTAAAAATGACGGGTAGTTTATATATGAGTATGAGCGACCATTTTGTTAATAATATAATCGTTAATATTTTTCATGTAATATCTGATACAGGAGTAGATTCGCTACAAATTGTAAGAATAGCAGTTGCCCAAAGCCTGTCATTTATCATAGTATTAGTATATTATATGCGAAATTATAAAGGAAAATTAGAATATGAAAATTGAATGGATACGATATCCTGTTTATGGTAACAAGACGTGCGATAAAATTAGAGAATATATAATTTTGAGAAACTATCCTCTCTATTGTCTGAAATGTAAACAGGAAACTAAAACAGCATTGACCATGTTTTCCAAGCATTACATTAATACAAAAACTTGAAGAAAAACAGCTTCATTGTGGAAATACTGAAATATTAATAATAAATCTTGAACTGCTAACGGTGAATAAACTAAAAAAGTATCTGCGTCATAGTTTATAGCCCATGAAACAGATACTTCTTGTATAGATTTAGATTCAGCAATAATAGTATATTAATATTAACGTTTATTGCTGTTTTTCCATATTTTCATTTTTTCTGCATCAGCAATAAGCTTATCTCTGAAATCAGGATGTGCAACTGATATAATAGCTTCTGCTTTCTGCCATGATGAAAGTCCTTTTAAGTTTACTATACCGTACTCTGTTACAAAATAATGCACATTAGCACGAGTATCTGTAACAATAGAGCCATTGTCTAATGTAGGCTTGATACGTGATTCAATTGTGCCATCTTTTTTAGTAAATGTTGATGACATACATATGAAACTTTTGCCACCATTTGAAAGGTACGCCCCAAGTACAAAGTCAAGCTGTCCACCAGCACCACTTATCTGTTTTGTACCTGCCGATTCTGCGTTTATCTGACCATATAGGTCTATATCAACAGCATTATTTATAGACATAAAGTTATCAAGAGCTGATATTGAGCGTATATCGTTTGTATAGCTTACAGGTGCACTCATGCATTCAGGATTGTCATTTACATAGTCGTAAAGTTTCTTTGTGCCAGCGGCAAATGCATATACCTGTCGTCCTTTGTCAATGGCCTTTCTCTGTCCTGTAATCTTTCCTGCTTTGGCAATGTCAACAAATGCATCTACGTACATTTCTGTGTGTACACCAAGGTCTTTTAAATCTGACTGTGCGATAAGTGAACCTACTGCATTTGGCATTCCGCCGATACCAAGCTGTAAGCAGGCACCATCAGATATTTCATTGACAATATATTTTGCAACTGCTTGGTCAGTTTCTGTAGCAGCTCCGCCACCACCAAGCTCATCGATTGCAGGGTTGTCTCCTTCAACAATCATTGAAATATCGCTTATATGTATAGCCTCTTCAAAACCACCAAGGCATCTTGGCATATTTTTATTAACTTCTACAATTATAACTTCTGCTCTTTCGCAGCAGGCAGCCATATGTGAAGCATTAGGTCCGAAATTAAAGAAACCATGTTCATCCATAGGTGCAACTTGAAACATAGCTACACGTGAAGGAGTGGCGATGTCACGATAATATCTTGGCAACTCGCTGTAGCGAATAGGTGCGTAAAAAGAAAATCCCTGTGCAATAGCTTTTCTTTCGATGCCGCCCATATGCCATGAGTTCCATGTGAAATGCTTTGCAGGGTCATCAATTTTGTAAATTTCTGGTACATGGCACAATATACCTCCTCTGATATTTACATCTTCAAGGTCTGGAAGACGTTTTGCAAGAGCAGCATCAAGCGCTACAGGTGTGCCTACACACCATCCAAAGTCCACCCAGTCACCAGTTTTGACAACCTTTACTGCTTCTTCAGCAGTAGTTAGTTTTTGTGAATACATTTCCCTGTAATCCATAATTTTCCTCCTTTTTCGTTAATAAGTATTTAGGCGTTTGCAAAACGCCAGAACCCGCATAAATACGGGACTCTTTTTGCTA
>CANOID010000184.1 GCA_947565985.1 uncultured Lachnoclostridium sp. | reverse complement strand
CATTGTCATCAAAAGAAGCAGAACCATTGCAGTCATATAAATACTTTTTATATGAAGACGGATTTTCCATTATATATTCTATAGCTGTCAACACTTTAAATGTAGAACCCGGCGGATATAGTCCCTGTGTAGCCCTATTTACAAGCGGCGAAGAAGCCTCTTCATCTTCTATCAAACTTTCCCATTCAGATGCTACAGTATTTGGGTTGTAGCTAGGTTTTGACACCATAGCAAGTATTTTGCCTGTAGACGGTTCAAGTGCAACCACAGCGCCTCTATAACTGCCAAGTGCATTATATGCAGTCTGCTGTAAATCTACATTTAATGTCGTATATACATTATCACCTTTATTTTTCTCACCACGAAATGTATTGGCAAGCTGTTTTAATGGATTTGAATGTGATGTAAGAAGTGGATAGCATTGTGACATTTCCACTCCTGTCATACTGTTAGACATTCTTCCAACAGCATGACAGAACACATTGTTGTATGGATAAACTCTTTCTTCATCGCCATCACTGTCTGTTATGGTCTTTGCAAGTTCTTTGCCGTCTGATGAATATATGCTCCCACGTACAACACGTTCTGCAAGTATATTTCTGCGCTTATTATATGGATTATTGATAACTTCGCTACTATCATTCACCATAAAATACACAAGATATCCTGCCATACATAGAAAAATAACTACAACTGCATATGCCACCATTACAATTTGTATATTATCACTGCCTGCAAATACTGCTCTGTCTGAAATACGATTAAGAAATGCCAGACTATTATGCTCCTTTTGCGTCTTTCTTTTTTCTTCTGCCTGTGCCTTCAAAAACATATGATTCCTCCTTAACGCCGTTTAACACATACATTCCTTGTATTATACTAAATAAAATCACTGTACTTATTATTGAACTGCCTCCATAGCTTACAAGCGGCAGTGTTACACCTGTTGATGGTATAAACTTCGTCACACCGCCGATTGTAAGAAATACCTGAAAAATATATTCTATACTAAGCCCTAAAGCTGTAAGCTTATAAAACTTCTTTTGCATCTTTAATGATATATTGACAAACATAATAAAACAGCTTATTTCCACCAATATAAGACAAAGTCCAAAGAATGTGCCAAGTTCTTCACAAATTGCAGAAAATATAAAATCACTCGCTACCACAGGGATTGCACTTGGCATACCCTCACCAAGTCCCATACCAAACCATCCGCCTGTACCTATCGCAAAAAGTGAATGTGCCACCTGATAGCCTGCTGTATCTATATAACTCCATGGGTCACGCCATGCTATCACTCTTGTCTGCACATGCGTAAACAACTTAGTGGCAACAACTGCCGCTAAAGCTCCTGTACCAAAACCTGCTGCCAGATACAGTGTATTATTGCTTGCGATAAATAATATAACAATATATGTTATATAAAATATCAAAGCTGCACCTAAATCTCTTTCAGCAACAAGTATAAGCACATGAATAGCAGCAAGCACTGAAACTTTTACAACATCAATAAACTTCGTTGAATACGACAGCAATGCCGCTACAAAACACACAAATATTATTTTTACAAATTCTGATGGCTGTAAAGCAAAACTTCCAATAATAATCCAGTTCTTTGCACCATATTTCTCCTTACCTATTACAAAGACAAGTGCAAGAAATACTATACCAGTTACCGCATATACCCATCCAAGTTTGTCAAAATATGTGAACTTTTCTATAAGGAATGGCATACACAGACTGACAAAGCATATTGTTGCTGCAAATATCATTTGTTTTATAATATAACTATCTCCTAAACGTTCAAGCATAATAAAACCTATTGTAAGGAGCATAAGCATATTATTCAATATAATTTTTGACATTCCCTTATATACATAAGGATAAACTTTTCCTATAATTATTAAAAATACAAGTTGTAAAAAGTAATATATAATAATCTTATAGTCAAGGCTATTTAAAAACAACACCAGTGAACAGATAAAATGTATAATATAAGTAATACGTTTTTGATTTTTATAAATTTTTTCTTTTTTTTCATTATTATTGCCCAAAAATGCTGTAAAACAGTGTAATGTATATACCGCAAATAATATTATAATTATATATTTGGAGGTCTCTACAAGTATAGAATGAAGTACGCCTATAATATTCATATCCCCAAATAATTTGATTAGCTTTTTAGCCGCTTCTTTTTTACTCATGCAATTCCCCCATTTTTGTAAAATCTGTTGTTACTTAATCTTGTTAAAATAATGTCCTGTATGGGTTTTTCCATTGTATTTTTCTGACAATATGTTGTCTATTTCTGCTGCTGTTTCTATTGTAAAATCATACCTAAAACTTTTTATCCTTATATCGGACAAATTATTTACATATTTAACAACTGACAGTGGCTCGCCTTGATAAACTGTATTGTAACAGTATTTACAATAATTAACTATTATAAACTCCCTGCCATTTGAATCATGTATTATAGTATGGCTACCATCTACCCCATAGGCTTTTTGACATCCATTTATATTTCTGACAGTACACTGAGCAGAC
>CANOID010000183.1 GCA_947565985.1 uncultured Lachnoclostridium sp. | reverse complement strand
AGTTTTTGTGCTGACACCAGATGATTTAGGTGAAGGAAAAGGTCAGCAGGAATTTGGCATTGTTATTAAAGGGTTTAAGGCATCAAATACAAAAGAAAGAGAAGAGTCATTAAAAAATGACTTGTTTTATGAGATTGAATTAATACAAAACTTTCATGTATAAACCTCACTATTGACTTTAAGAAACATTTCAGCTAGGATTATTTATAGTAATTTTAATAAAGATAGATAAAACAGATAATATAATTTGTGAAATGAGGAAAAATATGGCAGATAAGGCTAGAAATGTACCACGTCATGTGGCTATTATATTAGACGGTAATGGAAGATGGGCTAAAAAAAGATTTCTTCCGCGAAATGCTGGTCATGCGGCAGGCAGTAAAAATGTTGAGAAAATATGTGCTGCTGCTTGGGATATGGGTATAGAGTATGTGACTATGTATGCTTTTTCTACGGAGAACTGGTCAAGACCAAAAGATGAAGTAGATGCACTTATGAAGCTTCTAAATAATTATCTTAAAGATTGTATTAATACTAGTAAAAAGAACAATATGCAGGTACGTGTAATAGGAAATGTTTCAAAACTAGAAGAAAGTCTTCAGATGAAAATTCAGGAACTAGAAGAAGTTTCATCACATAATACAGGGCTGCATTTTCAAGTTGCACTTAATTATGGAAGTCGTGATGAGATTAAACGAAGTATTAAAAAAATAACAGAAAAGGTAAAAAATGGCAAACTTGATATAAATGATATTGATGAAAATGTCATATCCGCACATCTTGATACATATGGCATTCCTGACCCTGATCTTATGATAAGAACAAGCGGGGAACAACGACTGTCCAATTATCTTTTGTGGCAGCTTGCATACGCTGAATTTTATTTTACTGATGTTTTATGGCCTGATTTTAATAAAAAAGAACTCGAAAAAGCGGTAGAGTTTTATCAGACAAGAAATAGGCGTTTTGGAGGCGTATAAAATTTTAATAGAGAGGATTTATTGAGATGTTTGGAACAAGACTTGCCAGCGGCACTGTTCTTATGGCAATTACAATAACTTTAATGTTTTATGGAGGCTCTCCTCTATTCTGGGTAATAACGGCTATTTCAATAATTGGACTTTTTGAACTTTACCATGCAACTGGAATAGAAAAGACATTTCCAGCACTGGCAGGATATATTTCCAGCATTGTTACAGATATACTTGTACTTAATGACCAGTATGAGTATCTCTTGATGTGGCTTATACTTACACTAATGATATTTATGGTATGTTATGTCATAAGTTATCCTAAGTACAATGTCAGTCAAATAACAATGCTGTTTTTTGGGCTTATATATGTCACGACTATGTTATCATTTGTATTTAAAGTGAGATTTACTCAAAATGGAATTTTGCTTGTATGGCTTATATTTATCGGGGCATGGGGTTCTGACACATGTGCATACTGTGTAGGTAAACTTATTGGAAAACACAAAATGCCTTCTGAACTAAGCCCTAATAAGACTATTGAAGGGTGCATTGGCGGCGTTGCTGGTGCTGCTTTGATTGGTTTTATATTTGCAGCAGTATTTTATGATAACCGCAGTGTATGGTGGCAGCTTCCTATAATTGGTGCAGTTTCCTCTGTTATATCTCAAATTGGCGATTTAGCGGCATCCGCAATTAAAAGAAATCACAATATAAAAGACTATGGGAAATTGATACCCGGGCATGGCGGAATACTTGATAGATTTGACAGCATTATATTTACTGCCCCAATAGTATATTACTTGATAAAGTTTATAAGTTTATGATAAAACTAATTAATAAAATTATATAATTGACAAAATTATAAGATAAAGAAAGATATGGAATATAATAGATATGAAAGAGATAATTATATTAGGTTCAACAGGTTCTATTGGCACGCAAACTCTGGAAGTTGTAAGAAATAATGAAGATATGCATATAAAGGCACTTGCAGCAGGCAGCAATGTGGATTTGCTTTTTGAACAGGTATGTGAATTTATGCCAGAGTTAGTTTGCATATATAATAAAGAGAAAGCACCTATATTGCAAGAACGTATCAAAGCTGCAGGACTGCAACAATATACAAGTGTTGTTACAGGTATGAATGGTCTTGAGGAGTGTGCTGTAATCAATGGGGCAGATATTGTTGTGGCAGCAGTATCTGGTATGATTGGTATAAGACCTGTAATTAAAGCAATTAAATCTGGAAAAGATATAGCCTTTGCCAACAAAGAAACACTTGTAACAGCAGGGCATATTATCATGCCACTAATTAATAAATATGGAGTAAAGCTTTTGCCAGTGGACAGTGAACACTCAGCTATATTCCAGTGTATTGATGAAGCACATGGCAACAGACCTACTAAAATAATTCTTACAGCATCAGGCGGACCTTTTCGTGGAATGAAAAAAGAAAAGCTTAAAAACATAAAACCAGAGGATGCACTTAAACACCCTAACTGGTCTATGGGCAAAAAGATTACTATTGATTCGGCAACTATGGTCAATAAAGGGCTTGAAGTAATCGAAGCAAAATGGCTTTTTGGAATAGATTTTGACAATATTGAAGTGGTAATACAGCCGCAAAGTATAATTCATTCGATGGCAGAATTTGAAGATGGTGCAGTTATAGCACAG
>CANOID010000182.1 GCA_947565985.1 uncultured Lachnoclostridium sp. | reverse complement strand
AAAGAAATCAGGGGCAATGATAAATAATTTTATTATTAAATATATTGAATATTATCGCAAGACTGCTAATGATGCACTATCTGCAAGCAAACGATTTGAGCCAACAGTGCCTATTGCAAAGCTTGCTGAATATGCAGACCCTGTAGTTTCATGTGGCAATCAAACAGGTGAGGGATGGTTTCTTACTGGTGAAATGATTGAGCTTATACATTCAGGAGTGCCCAATATTGTATGTGCACAACCATTTGGCTGTCTTCCAAACCACGTTGTTGGTAAAGGTGTAATAAAGGAGCTGCGCAACCAGTTCCCTGAGTCAAATATAGTTGCAGTTGACTACGACCCAGGTGCAACTGAGGTTAACCAGCTTAATCGCATTAAGCTCATGCTTTCTACTGCCATTAAGAATTTACAACAGGAGGACGTTAAAGAAAAACCTTCTTTAATACAGAAGAATTTTACTTTACAACATTCACAAACATGAATATTTTAGTATATAAATGGGATATTTTTACTTACGAAGATATAATCAATGAATTAAAAAAGCAGGGGCATCTTGTTGATGTCCTTGCTTTTCCAGTATCAAGCCATATAAAAGATGAAGTTTTTGAAGAAAAGCTGACCAAATACATTAAAACGGATAGATATGATATTGTGTTTTCTATAAATTATTTTACTACTATCTCAAATATATGTCACAAGTATAAAATTAATTATATATCATGGACTTGTGATGCACCGCTTTTAAGTATGCGAAATTCTTCTGTATACAATCCAGAAAATAGTATTTATGTTTTTGATAAAAAAGAATATGAATACTTCAACAGTATTGGTGCAGATACAGTAAAATATCTTCCGCTTGCAGGTTCTCCAAAACGTATAAGCAAACTAATAAAAAATAAAGATAAATATTTATATGATATATCATTTGTAGGGAATTTATACGATAAAAACCGCTATGATGAAATGATAAATGCTCTGCCGCCATACCTCTGCGGATATATGGACGCTGCAATTGAAGCTCAACTAAATGTGTCAGGTGGCAATATCCTTAATATTATGCTTACTGATGATATAATAGATAATTTACACCAGTATATAGATGTCCAGTCAGAAAACAACTCTTTGTCAGATTCAAATTTAAAACTTCACTTTGCAACAAGTGTACTCTCATATAAAGTGGCTTCTATAATGAGAACTAATACTTTAAACTCACTTGGAAGTATTGCAGATGTGCATCTTTTTACAACAAGCTGCACAGATAATATGCACCGAATAACTGTACATCCACCTGTAAGATACCTTGACGAAATGCCTTCTGTGTTTGCTTCTTCTAAGATAAACCTAAACATGACAATCCCAAATATTGAAAATGGAATCCCTCTGCGAGTTTTTGATATATTGTCTGCAGGTGGATTTCTTATGACAGATTACCGTCCAGAAATCGAAAATTTATTTGATATTAACAAAGACTTAGTAGTTTATGATGGGACTGACGATTTAGTTGCCAAAGTAGAATATTATCTAAGGCATGACAAAGAAAGGGAGCTTATCTCTGCCAATGGTTTTGATAAACTCCAGAAACTTCATACATATAGTCACAGGATTAATGTAATGTTTAATTAAAATAGTCTTTGTCAAATATCGTATTCTGTGCAGTATCTTCCTGTACAGTATTGCTATTAGTGGTACTGGCAACTGTATCAATATTCACAACAGTGGCAGTAGTATCTTGTGCAGCACTTTCTTCATACGAAGTGCTGTTAGCAAGCTCTTCAAATGCCTGCTGTCTAGATACATCAATATCAATTATATCTCCTCTTTTATAGAGGCTAAAAGAAAGCAGGCAGATACCTACAATAAGTATAAAAGTTACAGCCAAACCACCTTCCATCCCAAAATTTCCGCCATTTATAATTTCTCTGTTAGCTGTATTAGCAGTTGAAAATACAGAACTGCTCATATTTATTCCACTGACTTGAACGCCATATATATTTCCTTGTACAAAGTTCCATACACTATGAAAAGCACCTACTATCCATATATTACCAAACTCAAGCAATAAAAGTGATGCAAAAACACCAAATAGAAACAGATTAATAAAGGCAATCATTGAAAATCCACTATTTGCACCATGAAGAAATGCAAAAAACAGTGAACTTAAGATTATCGCCAATGTAACATGATATCTCCGTGACAAAGACACCATAAGATAACCCCTGCAAAGCACTTCCTCTGCCATCCCTTGCAAAAGATAGCCAAAGAAGAAGCCAATAATATACAATGGAGTAATATTGGCAGAAATACCCTCAAATTTTACACTTCCTGTTATTACACATATTAAATACGCAACCGAAAATGTCACTGTGCCAAACACAAGCCCCAAAATATATTGTTTTGCCATGCCATGCTTTATAAAACCAAGCGTTGACAATTTCCTTTTTTCAAGAAATCTACAATATACAAGCACAACAATAGTAAGCAGTATCTCTGCAAAGAGCATATCAATCATTACCCACTCGGGCATATTTGACATAACATAAATCAGCTTTTCGTTGTCAATATTGCCAGATATTAACATTGACATATAGTCCTTATTATTAATAAGGTAGACCACCAGTACAGGAATCTGGGCAATCCCCATAGCAATTGAAGCTATAAAAAACAGAGTCACGGCTAT
>CANOID010000181.1 GCA_947565985.1 uncultured Lachnoclostridium sp. | reverse complement strand
GCGGACAAACGGTTTTCAAGACCGCCTCGTTATGACCACTTCGATATCTCTCCATATATACTGTTGCTTTTTACTCTTTTGCAACAGTGCTTTGCTAGTATAACATCATTTTATATATTTCGTCAACCCCTTTTTTCAAATTTTTTAAAAAATTTTTTTATCCATTTGCAAAATCTAATTTCAAGTTAGGAACAGCATTTAAGTCAAGCCCGCTTCTTTCACCTGCAATATACATATAATAACCTTGTACCGCAATCATAGCCGCATTGTCAGTACAATACACTGGTGATGGATAATACAACTCTATGCCATTTTTACTACAGCTTTGTTGAATGGCGGCACGCAGTGCTGAATTAGCAGCTACACCTCCTGCAACGGCCATTCTGCCATCCCCATACTTTTTAGCAGCACGCAATGCTCTGTCTAAAAGTACATCAATTACAGCTTGCTGAAAAGAAGCGGCAACATCTGCTTTGTTAATTTCTATATGTTTCATCTCACAAGAATTTAAGTAATTAAGAACAGCAGACTTAAGCCCTGAAAAACTAAAGTCAAACTCGCGTCCATCTATTTTAGCTCGTGGAAATTCAATTGCATATGGATTTCCTTCTTTGGCAAGATTGTCTATCTTTGGACCGCCCGGATACCCTAAACCTATTGCTCTTGCCACTTTATCAAATGCCTCGCCAGCCGCATCATCATGTGTATATCCTATAATTCTAAATTTATTATAACCGTCCACATGTACCAAATGCGTATGCCCTCCTGATACAACCAAACACAAAAATGGTGGTTCTAAGCTGTCATGCTCTATATAATTGGCAGCAATATGTCCTTTAATATGATGTACACCTACAAGAGGTTTTTTTAATGCATAAGCTATTGCTTTGGCAACATTTACGCCCACTAAAAGTGCACCAGCAAGACCGGGACCATATGTTACACTTATAGCATCTATTTCAGAAAGTGTAACATTAGCTGCCGACAAAGCTTCTTCTATCACATAATTTATTCTTTCAATATGCTTGCGTGATGCTATCTCTGGCACCACGCCACCATAAAGAGTATGAATATCAACCTGCGAAGATATAATGTTTGATAAAACTTCTCTACCACATTTTACAACGGCAGCAGCAGTTTCATCGCAAGAACTTTCAATTCCAAGCATTAACATATTTTAAACACCTTTCCTTAGTTTCATCTCTGCCAATTATTCTTTTGAACTGTTATTTGCATTGTTATTTCCACTGTCAAAATCTTGACTGCTTACCTCGTCCCATCCAAGTATTTTCCAATTATTATCTTTGTCACATCTACACATAAATTTTTCAACTATATTGGTACGTTTAGCTTTCTGTTTAATCATTACATTACACTGTATAGTTACGTAGTCTTCACTGTCAACTTTTCCATATACCCCCGAACTACTTGGTTCAATCGTATACATTGCAATAGTCTTTTTACTGCTCATGTACTCGTCACGGTCTTTTTTAAAGCTTTCAAGCATATTTTCCCATGAATTCTCTTCATTAGCAAGAAATTCCTCATCATATAGTTTGCGAAGCTGTTTTAATAACTGCTCGAAATTCTCATCACTCATTCCTGTATTATACATACATTTATTAAAACGCCAGTATAACTTTACCACTTCAGAAGGAGTTGCAGGATATTTTGTATCTAAATCTTTTTTAATAAGTTTTTCTACCTCTGAACCTGATTCCGTTGTTTCTTTAACACTTCCATCATTTTTTCTGGACATAAAATAGTAAAAAGCTACAATAGCTACTGCAAGACACAGCATTACTATAAAAGCTGTTAAAACTTTCTTTTTTGGCTTATCCATAATAATCATCTCCTTACACACCTTAAAAAATACCAACAAGCTCAATTATCTGGAGGAAATTCCAGAGTAACACTTTTGCGGTCTTTTGCCGCATAAGCATTTGCAAATATTTTTTTAACCTCTTTCATATAATCCCCAGGTCTTAAAAGTGATGGACTGTAATGAGTAAGCCACATTTCCTTTACATCAGCATCTCTTGCCACCTTTGCAGCCTCATAAAAGGTCATATGTTTATATTCAACTGCTTTACTTACTTTGCTGTTTTCCCCATACATTCCTTCACATATTAATAAATCGGCATTTTTGGCATTTTCAATTAGGCTTTGGACGGGTCTTGTATCTGTACAATATGTAACTTTTATTCCTTTTCTTGCAGGTCCTATAACCATATCTGGTGTATATATCCTACCCTCATACTCTATATTTTCCCCTTTTTGCAGACGACTCCACAGCTTCATAGGGACATCGTTTTGTCTTGCTTTCTCAGGATAAAAACGTCCTCCTCTAGGGACATTTATTGTATATCCATAACATATAACATTGTGGTTTACTTTAAATGCTTTTACACTGTATCCGTTAATTTCTATATTCTCTTCTTTATCTAAAAGCTCTATAAATTCTATTTTAAATGGAAGTCCCGGTGCAATTACCAACAGCGATTCTACTACCTTTTGTAAACCCTTAGGTCCAATTAGCGTAACAGGTCTTGTGCGGTCTGAATTTCCCATAGAAAGCAAAAGACCAGGCAAACCACTTATATGGTCGCCATGGTAATGTGTAAAACATATTGTATCTATGGGATTTACACTCCATCCCTTTTCTTTAATGGCTATCTGTGTGCCCTCACCGCAATCAATCAAAAGGCTG
>CANOID010000180.1 GCA_947565985.1 uncultured Lachnoclostridium sp. | reverse complement strand
TACAAAAGGCTGGAAAGAATTAAAAGAGGAGCAAGAAGAACACTTAAAAGAAAAAAGAGAACAGGAAGAAAAAGAAGAGAAATTAAAAGAAAAAATGCAAAAACAAAAATTGGAAGATGTGTATTATCCTGAATTCAATCAAATATTTTAGGAGGATAGAAAATGTTATTAAATACAATAGAAAAACAAATGCAACAGCAATATAAATATAAAAAATATATTGTTGGCACAAGCAGTGTCAGACAAAAATTAAAACAAATGGATAATAAAGGCAATGCAATAACCAAACAAAATGATACTGTAGATATTTCCAAATCTGGACGGAATGCTTTAGAAAAGAAAATAGCTGCATTATGCAAAGCGAAGCAGGACAAATATGTCCAAAAACTTTCCTCTGTCAGTTCTCTTAGTATTATAAATGATTTTGAAAAAGCAGTATCAGAAGAAAAAAAAGAAAAGGCAAAAAGCAACACCTTTGACTATCATATAAATCAAATGGTATCAGCTTATAAGCAAATACAAAATAGTATAGAAGAAAAATATGCTAATATAGACAGAGAACAGCAATATTATATTACAGATAATGGAAGTATACAAGAATTAACTAAAGAGAAAGAATTGGAAATGTTACATAAAGCTTATGAAAAACATAGTCAATTTATGGCAACCAGTACAGAAATATGGAGCAATTTACAAAATTTTAAGCCACAGATAATATATCACTCTAAAGATACTAGTACAGTCACAACACAACGAGTTTTTATAGATATCACTAAAAAAGGAAATATAAAAGAACAAGCCTATCATGCATTTATCTCTGCTCTAGACAATATTAAATTCAATTCAGATATCCAAACATCTATGTCAAATGAATTAAATGAATTGAATTATATTTGGGACTGCTATGCAAAATCTGTTAGAACTAATTAGTATAGAAGCTGATAACATAAATAAATAATAAAACAAAAACTGTCTTAATACATCTTGAAAATAGAAAGATATTGCAGTATTATAAATAGTATCAGTAAATTGAATAAAAGAATTGTAGAATTTTGACAAGTTACTATAAACAAGAATTATAGTAAAAATACTCTATTAAAATATAATATTGCAGAAAGGAATATAAAAGGCATGGATAAAGAGTTAGTTATTGTTCTGGATTTTGGAGGACAGTATAACCAGCTTATTGCTAGACGAGTAAGAGAGTGTAGTGTATATTGTGAAGTACATCCATATACATTAAGTTTAGAAAAAATTAAAGAAATGAATCCCAAGGGAATAATTTTTACAGGCGGACCAGAAAGTGTATATGATATGAAATCACCTCACTGTGACAAAGAAATTCTTGAATTGGGAATACCTGTACTTGGCATATGCTATGGAGCACAACTTATGGTTTATTTGTTAGGTGGCAAAGTAGAAACTGCACCTGTAAGCGAGTATGGTAAGACAGAAGTTGCAATAGATACTAATTCGGTTCTATTTCACAATGTTTCAGAAAAAACCATAGCATGGATGAGCCATACAGATTATATTGCCAAACCACCAGCCGAGTTTAAAATTTGTGCTTCTACAGATGTGTGTCCAGCTGCAGCAATAGAGTACAACGAAAAAAAGCTCTATGCCACACAATTTCATCCAGAAGTAATACATACACAAGAAGGAATGAAGATGCTTTCTAATTTCGTATATGATGTATGTGGATGTAAAGGTAACTGGAAAATGTCATCATTTGTTGATGAAATAGTAAAAAGTATCCGTGAAAAGGTCGGTGATGGTAAAGTTTTATGTGCATTATCAGGTGGTGTTGATTCTTCTGTTGCAGCAGTTCTTTTATCTAAAGCCGTGGGTAAACAACTTACATGTGTATTTGTAGACCAAGGACTTTTACGTAAAAATGAAGGAGATGAAGTAGAGGCTGTGTTTGGACCAGAGGGACCATATGACCTTAACTTTATCCGTGTAAACTGCCAAGAACGTTTTTATAGAAAACTTAGAGGAGTAACAGAACCTGAAAAGAAGCGTAAAATTATTGGTGAAGAATTTATAAGAGTCTTTGAAGAAGAAGCTAAAAAAATTGGAACCGTTGATTACCTTGTACAGGGAACAATTTATCCAGATGTTATAGAATCGGGGCTAGGAAAATCAGCGGTAATCAAATCACATCATAATGTAGGAGGTCTGCCTGATTATGTAGATTTTAAAGATATAATAGAACCCCTTCGTATGCTTTTTAAAGATGAGGTTCGAAAAGTAGGAATTGAACTTGGAATACCAGAATATTTGGTATTTAGACAACCATTTCCGGGACCGGGACTTGGAATAAGAATTATAGGAGAAGTTACAGCCGAGAAATGCTTTATTGTACAAGAGGCAGATGCTATTTATAGGGAAGAAATTGCTAATGCAGGTCTTGATAAAAAACTTGGACAATATTTTGCAGCACTTACAAATATGCAGTCTGTTGGCGTAATGGGAGATTACAGAACTTACGATTATGCGATAGCCTTGCGTGCTGTTACTACTTCAGATTTTATGACTGCTGAACCAGCACAAATACCTTGGGAAGTGTTAGAGAAAGTGGCATCAAGAATTGTGAATGAGGTAAAAGGTGTAAACAGAGTATTATATGATTGTACAGGAAAACCTCCTGCAACAATTGAGTTCGAATAGTCGGAGCTAAGCCGCAAAGCCCGTAAACACTAGGGTTTGGCGG
>CANOID010000179.1 GCA_947565985.1 uncultured Lachnoclostridium sp. | reverse complement strand
TATATAAAAAACGCCCGGACAGGCAAAATGCCCGCTGGACGTTATTCATATCTGCTATTCTGTTTTTTCCACAATATACGAGGGTATATAGTTCACTCTCTAAGGTATATTCTGTTTCACTTTCAACAAAACACCTTATAAAAGAACCTTTCCACGTTGGATAGCGGAAAAATTCCAAATGCCATAAAAATATCCTTCAGACCGTTCAGAATACATAAATTCCCCTAAACGTACCCAAAGGATAAAACCAATCTCAAAAAACCCCTGAATACTGCGCTTTTTTTATATGCAGTATCCAAAGTCTTATTATTTTTCCATGTGCATTATTCCCCTCTGATAAAGTGATTTATTAACGCATTTTCAAAGAGAAATGGGCAATATACACTATACATGGAGGTGCATATATGGCAAGAAAGAAGAAAATTGACAAGGAAATGGGATTTCGTCTGAAGAAGGCTAGAACCGACCAGAAACTGACCTATGAAGAACTGGCTGAAAAATCCGGCGTTTCCTCACGCTATATCAAGGAAATCGAAAATCATGGAAATGTGCCAAGCCTTGAAAAACTGGGGCAGCTCATACGAGCCTTACATATTTCCGCTGATCCGTTTTTCTATCCAACCGCTCCGACTGATAACCTCGACTACAAGCGGCTTTTGGTTTATCTGTCACAATGTACGGAGGAACAGATAACAACTATTCTCGCTATTGTTGAAGCCTACCTTCGGACTTACAAATCCCCTAAAGAATAGAATAACAAAAACATTTGGATTTTACTTTGAGAACTTCTGAATTATTCTGTACTCTCAAACAGGGTGGCTTACTTTTGGGTACAACAGCCACCCCTTCGTCTATTTACTTAGTTTTCTCTATTTTTGTATTCCTACCTCCTTTTGATTTTTAGAAAAATAAGCAGTGACCTGTTTTTCACAACCCACTGCTTGCACTTTTGTTGAAACGATACCCAACACCCCAAACTGTCTGTATGTAAGCTGGTCTGCTTGGATCGTCCTCAATTTTATCCCGGATATGATGAATATGACTCATAACAATATTATAATCTCCAACATGTGGTTCTTTCCAAACAAAGTCATATATCTGCTCTTTACTAAATACCCTGCCCGGATTGCTTGCTAATAAATGCAAAATCTCAAATTCTGTAAATGTCATCTTAATTTCTTTCCCTTCACGATATACTAATCGGTTAATGACATCTATCTCAATTCCTCTAAAAGTCAGATTCGTTTTTACTTGTAACTGCGTTTTTTCTTCAAGATTATCCAAAGCAGACATAACCGTATTCAACACTTCATCTTCATTTTCTTCAAAAAGAAGCAACAATAATTTAGCGATGTCCCTCCCCTCCTAACTGCAACACAGGTTTATTGCCTGACAAACTATACCAGATATTTATAAAAGCCAATATCATTTTTCTTTTCAAATACTGTACATTCACAAGCACTTGGCAATATCTTAATGACACTTTTAACTGAAATTGACAGAAATTTTTTACTCCCTTTCATTACTGCCATTTCCCCGATGCAAAAGTACAATGTTATTTCTACACAAACGCTTCCCGGCATCTTCTTTTACGAGTTCAATTACTGCCGCCATCAGTGGAATGAAAAATAAAATTCCCATAATTCCAAAAAGTTTTCCTCCTACCATTGCCGCTATCAAGGTATATAATGGCGGAAGTCCCACCGAACCGCCTACAACTCTTGGATATATCAATTGATTTTCAATGAACTGAACAACCATATATACAATCAGACACCGCACTGCTAATGTGGGATCAATCAACAAGGTCAGAATCACACTGACTGCCCCGGATATAAATGCACCAACATACGGGATAATCGCACAAACCGCTGTCAGCACACCAACCAAACTGCCATAGGGAAGTTTAAATATCGTGAATGCCAAAAACATTAAAGTTCCAAGAATGACAGCTTCACTGCACTGACCTGATAAAAATTTTGCAAATGCCCGGCTAAATGTCTGACAGATATGGAATATATTTTCTGCCCATTCCGGTTTCATATAAGCACTTACCAGTTTTCTTGCATGTCTGCATACCCGTTCCTTTCCAAGCGTCATGTAAATTGCAATAATAACTGCAAAGGCAGCAGTTATTACAACACCTACCGTCGATGAAAGAGCATTTGCAACGTTCATCAAAAAAGAATCTATACTGCTCGGAATACTCTGCATGACCTGTTCAACATTGATATTAGCTAGTAAATCTTCCAACCACTGGACATTTTCATTATAATTTTCCAGATATACAAGCCATTGTGGAATCTTATCTTCAAGCTGCATATATAATCGCTGTGAAGATCGGATAACTTCCGGTACAAGCAAAGTCATCACAAGTGTCAGTACAAGCAAAACACATAGCAATGTAATCACAAAACTTATCATATGAAGCTGCTTATACGAAAGTTTCCTTTTGGCTTTATCACAAATCCGCTTTAGCCGTTTCTCTATGCCGCTCAAAGGAACATTGATAAATAAAGCCAAAATAGCTCCGACAATAATCGGAAGGATAAGCCCAACAACTTTTCCGGCAAATTCTAAAACAGCAGACAAGTTCATCAATGCTGCATACAAGCTCACACCAATTACTGTTACAAATAAATATTGTTTTGTTTTCGTTTCCATAAATACCTCACTCGTATTATATAGTAGTAGTGTTTATAGACCCTCTCCAAGGTCT
>CANOID010000178.1 GCA_947565985.1 uncultured Lachnoclostridium sp. | reverse complement strand
GGCCAAGCCCTACAAAGGCAAGACACGTTATAGACGACTTAAATGGCAGGATTGATATGGTTATTGATGGCGGGAGTGTTGGGATAGGCATCGAATCAACTATAGTTGATGTGAGTGGTGAAGAAGCAGTAATCCTAAGACCTGGGTATATAACTAAGGATATGCTTGAAAAAATTGTGGGAACTGTAAGTACAGACCCAGTTATAGAGGGTAAGGTTATACAAAAAGATGTTTTGCCTAAAGCCCCAGGCATGAAATATCGTCATTATGCACCAAAAGGACAGTTATTTATTATAGAGGGTATTGCCGCTATGGTAATAGATAAAATTAACAGTCTTGTATATGAAAAAGAAGAGGAAGGATATAAAACTGCTGTACTAGCATCTGATGAGACAGAGAATAAATATAAATGCAGTATTGTAAAAAGTATAGGTTCAAGAAGATGTGAAGATTCCATTGCTGCCAGTTTGTATGATGTACTGAGAGAAATGGACTATTTGAATGTAGAATATATATATTCAGAAAATTTTGGGGATGACATACTCGGAGGAGCGGTAATGAACAGGATGCTTAAAGCCGCCTCATATAATATAATAAAGGTGTGACATATAACAATGTCAGAGAAAGGAGGAGACATGAAAAGGTATGACAAAGTAATATTTATATGTACAACTAATACTTTTTGCAGTCCGATAGCAGAGGCTGTTTACAGGCATATGGCTCCAGCATGGATTCCAAAAGCTGTTTCGCGTGGAATGGTTGTTCTTTTTTCAGAACCTATAAGTCCAAAGGTAAATGTTATACTTAGTAACCATGATATAGGAGTTAGCAATCATAAACACTCAATTCAGCTTTTAAAAGATGATATAACA
The DNA here is from genome assembly GCA_947565985.1 of uncultured Lachnoclostridium sp. Lineage (GTDB taxonomy): Bacteria > Bacillota > Clostridia > Lachnospirales > Lachnospiraceae > Butyribacter. The sequence goes on along the minus strand of CANOID010000178.1, from coordinate 1,849 downwards.
AAAGATACTTTAGTTCTTACTATGGCATTTAGTGAAAAAGTAAAACTTATGGAAGAATTTTCTATGCACAGTAATGTTTATACAATAGGAGAATTTATAGGAGAAGACACAGATATGGTTAATCCATATGGAGCAGATAATGAACAGTATGAAAGTTTTTTTGCAGAAATACAGAAAAGAGTTGAAAGGGTCATTCTTAGAATAGAATCAATATATCACGAGGAGGAAGGTAACAATGATAGCAGTGGGAAGTGACCACGGAGGATATGAATTAAAACAAGAGCTTATGGAGCATTTGAAAAAGAGAGGCATTGAATACAAGGACTATGGATGTTATAATGGTGCTTCATGTGATTATCCAGTCTATGCTAGAAAAGTAGCAGAGGCAATTGTGTCTGGTGAATGTGATAAAGGCATACTTATATGTGGTACTGGAATAGGCATATCAATAGCTGCCAATAAGGTTAAGGGTATACGTGCTGCTTTGTGTCATGATACATTCAGTGCACAGGCAACAAGAGAACACAATAATGCAAATATCCTTGCAATGGGTGCAAGGGTAGTGGGTCCGGGGCTTGCACTTAAAATTGCAGATACATTTCTTGATACAGAATTTTCTAATGATGAACGCCACATCAGGAGAATTAACCTTATTGAAAATTCTTGACACCTTATGTACATGGCTGTAAAATTTAATATAGAATTATAAGACCTGCTGTAAAGCAGTACGAAAGGAAGTTATAAAATGGCAAAAAAAGATATCGATTGGAGTAATATCGGATTTGGGTACATGAAGACAGATAAAAGATATGTGTCAAATTATAAGGATGGAGCATGGGATGAAGGCGTACTTACTAGTGATGACACTGTAACAATTAGTGAGTGTGCGTGTGTGCTTCAGTATGCACAGACAATTTTTGAAGGGCTTAAAGCATACACAACCAAAGACGGCCATATAGTCTGCTTCCGACCAGATTTGAATGCAGAAAGGCTTATGGATTCTGCAGCAAGATTAGAAATGCCACAGTTTCCTAAAGAGCGTTTTATTGATGCAATTGTGAAAACCGTGGAAGCAAATATTGACTATGTACCTCCGTTTGGTTCAGGTGCAACATTATATATAAGACCTTATATGTTTGGAAGCAGTGCTGTTATTGGCGTTAAACCAGCAGAAGAATACCAGTTCAGAGTGTTTTGTACACCAGTAGGTCCATACTTTAAGGGTGGAGCAAAACCTATTACAATACGTGTAAGTGATTTTGACAGGGCAGCTCCACATGGTACAGGACATATAAAAGCAGGGCTTAATTATGCTATGAGTCTGTATGCAATTGTAGATGCACATAATAAAGGCTTTGATGAGAATATGTATCTTGATCCCGCATCACGTACAAAAGTTGAAGAAACAGGTGGAGCCAATTTCCTTTTTGTAACAAAAGACAATAAAGTAATAACTCCTAAATCAGACAGTATACTTCCGTCTATAACACGCCGTTCACTTATGACAGTGGCTAAAGACTACCTTGGGCTTGAAGTAGAAGAAAGAGAAGTATATTTTGATGAAATAAAAGATTTTGCTGAGTGTGGATTGTGTGGTACGGCAGCAGTTATTTCACCTGTAGGTAAGGTTGTAGACCATGGCAATGAAATTTGCTTTCCAAGTGGCATGGATGATATGGGTCCAATTACAAAGAAGCTCTACGATACGCTTACTGGTATACAGATGGGAAGCATAGAAGCTCCAGATGGATGGATTAAAATTATAAAATAGTATATGTAGAAATTTTCCTAAAATTGGCGGTGCAAAGTACTACACCGCCAAAAAACATTTTATATGCCATCTACTATC
>CANOID010000177.1 GCA_947565985.1 uncultured Lachnoclostridium sp. | reverse complement strand
GAAATATTAAAGGTTATCCACATCAACTGCATTTTGAGTTTCGCAATTACCTATACTAATATAATATCATAAAATATAAATATGGTATATTGTTTTTTTGCAAGTTTTGGTATAAGATATATCTACATAATTATAAATAGCAGTATAAGAATATTATCTAAATAAAGGAAACTGGATATGAGAGAAGTAGAATTTGATATCAGGCTTACTACAAATGAGCTTTACGAGTTTTCAATGCGTCACACTTATTCTGGGCTTTCAGGAGCAGCCGGACTGGTGATAAGTTTTGGCAGTCTTATTATATGTGTACTTGACTATAAACATATGGAAACAATGGCAATTGTTGCACTTATAGTAATAGGTCTTTTATTTACAGTAATCCAGCCTGTTATGTTATATGGTAAAGCTAAGGTACAAGTGAAGAAGAATGAAAGTATTAACACTTCTTTACACTATAGGCTTTCAGAAGATGGAATAGAGGTTTCGCAGGGAGAGCAGAAAGCACTTGTAAAATGGTATGAGGTGCGTAAAAGAAAGCTGGTAAAAAATGCGATGTATCTTTATATGTCACCAATAAGAGCTTTTATTTTTCCTAGAAGTCAGTGTGGCAGATATTTTGACGATGCTGTAACTCTTGTTAGGGATATGATGGACAAGTATAAAGACTATGAGCCAGAAGAAGATAACAGCACTTCTGCGGCAGATGGAAAAGAGGACTAGCAATTATGAAGAGACAAGTTATAGAGAGTTTTTGTGAGAAAGATACATTTAAAGCTGGGATGGAGCTTGGAAGTTTATGCAAGCGTGGAGATATTGTCCTTCTTGACGGTGAGCTTGGAGCTGGCAAAACTGTTTTTACAAAAGGTCTTGGCAAAGGGCTTGGCATAGATGAAACTATCAGCAGTCCTACTTTTACTATTTTACAGGTTTATGAGTCAGGAAGAATTCCTATGTACCACTTTGACGTGTATAGGATTGGCAGTGTAGAGGAAATGGATGGCATTGGCTATGAGGACTATTTTTATGGAGATGGTGTATGCCTTATAGAATGGGCAGGGCTTATCGAAGAAATACTTCCTAGTGATTGTATAAAAGTAAGTATTTCAAAAGATTTGCAAAAAGGTTTTGAATACAGATGCATAGAAGTGACAGGAGACTAGTTATGAAGATATTAGCTATAGACAGCTCTGGAATAGTTGCATCAGCAGCAGTTGCTGATGACAATAATATTATTGCAGAATTTACCGTAAATAATAAACAGACGCATTCACAGACGTTACTTCCAATGATTGACAAGGTAGTGCAGATGTCAGAAATACCATTAGAAGATATAGATGCAATAGCTGTGGCAGCAGGACCTGGTTCTTTTACAGGTTTAAGAATAGGTTCAGCGACTGCAAAGGGGCTTGGACTGGCACTGGCAAAACCGATTGTTCCTGTACCTTCGCTTGAGGGACTTGCATATCGTGCCGCTTGCTTTAATGAAATAATATGTCCTATGATGGATGCAAGAAGAAACCAAGTTTATACAGCAGCATACCGCATGGAGAATGGACATCTCGCTAAGATTATAACCCAGAAGGCGGTAGATATAGAGGAACTTTTATTTGAATTGTCACAAATAGGCGAAAAGGTGCTTTTTTTAGGTGATGGTGTAGATATATATAGAAAAATTATAGAAGAAAAAATAGCTACAAAGTATGTGTTTGCTCCAGCATATATGTCAAAACAAAGTGCTTCTTCTGTTGCAGCACTTGGAATTATATACTATGGCGAAGGTAAATATCAAAGTGCTGCAGAGCATAGACCTTTTTATCTGCGTAAGTCACAGGCTGAACGTGAGCGAGAGGAAGCTTATGGAAAATCTTAGGGATAAAACAAGTGTCATTTTGCGCAGGATGGAAGTTTCGGATTTAGAAGAGGTAATTGCTTTAGAAAGCTTAGTCTTTAATACACATCCAGATATAGACAGTTACAAAAAAGCGTGTCTTTGTAAAGAAAATATTTATATGGTGGCAGAAAAAAGCGATAAAATTATTGCTTATTGTACTATTGTAACATCGTATGAAACAGCGGATTTATGTAATATTGCTGTAACAGAAGGATATCGAAGGAATCACATCGCACAAAGACTTTTATTAGAGTGCATTTTGCACTGTATTGCTATGGGGACAGAAAGGATTTTGCTTGAGGTGAGGGAAGATAATATTCCTGCCCTTGAATTTTATAAAAAAATAGATTTTAAAGAAATTGGAAGAAGAAAAGGATATTATATAAAACCATATGCAGATGCAATAATTATGCAAAAAAGCTTGTTGTCTGTGCCAAGCATTTCCACTGTACAAACACATACAAAGAATATATTATAACCATAGCGTGACTGTTAAACATTGTCCTAAACCAAGGAGGAACTGCCATGAATAATAAAGTATTCTGTAATGTATGTGGAAGACAGCTTCATATGAAAAATGATATACTTTTAGAAGATGCATTCGAAGCAAAAAAGCAGTGGGGATACTTTTCAAAAAAAGATGCTACTCTTCATTCTTTTGTAATATGCGAAGAGTGTTATGACGAAATGATTAAACAATTTATTATTCCACCAGAAGTTACTAATGTTACAGAATTATAATCCTGTGAGGAAATATTATGCTAGATTTATGTTTGCTTGGAACAAGTGGTATGATGCCGTTGCCTGGTCGTTGGCTGACTGCACTTATGGCGAGACTCGGTGGCAGCAGCCTTTTGATTGATTGCGG
>CANOID010000176.1 GCA_947565985.1 uncultured Lachnoclostridium sp. | reverse complement strand
TATCTTGCTTGATAAATTAGGAGACAGTGTAATTGATATATGGAACTGGTGTATACAGAAAAGACTTTTTACATCAGATAAGGTTCTTAGAATTACGTTAAATAGTAGTACAATTATAGTACAAATTCTTAGATATCTGATGATTATATTGCTGTTATATGTGCCACTTAGAAAAATTGTCAGGGATTTTAAAGAAAAAGACTATGAAATTCGCAGAACAGAGCTGTTATTTCTTCTTACGCCTGCTGCTACTTCACTGCTAATCTGCGTATTGCTTAGGATTATTATGATTACACTACGAAATAATATTCCGGAAATGCTATATAACAAATATCCTGTACTGGTTATTGTACTTCCGACAATACTATTTTTATCACTGCTATCTATCCTGTATAGTGTAAAACTGTTTCAGGATATGATTTACAGGAATAAAACAAAAAATGAAAAGATTATTCTTCAAAACCAAATAAACAGCTTGCAGCAACATATGAAAGAAATGGAGCGCATTTACTCTGAGATACGAGGTATAAAGCATGATATGAGGAACACTATTGCTGTAATACAACAGCTTTGTGCAGAGGAAAATGAAGAACTGCAAGAATATTTATCTGGTCTTGACCAAACATTTAATCGACTGGATATGCGTTTTCGGACAGGAAATACAGTAGCAGATACTTTGCTTAATATGAAATACTATGAGGCAGTGCGTATAGTTTCTGATTTAAAAATGGATACAGATAAGCTGTTTTTTCCACAGGATTTAAAAATTCATAATTATGACATAGGCGTTATTCTTGGTAATGCTTTAGATAATGCAATAGAAGCGTGTAAGAAGTTAAAAGAAAAAGAGCATAATGCAGATGTCTTTATTAGGTTTACATCTATGCAAAAAGGAAATTTACTGGTAATTAAGATTGAAAATAGTTTTGATGGAAAACTATTGCAAAAACCAAAATCAGAATATCCAATAACAGATAAAACTGATAAAGAAAATCATGGAATGGGACTGGCAAATATCAAAAATACAGTAGAAAAATACCACGGGGCTATGGATTTTAAAGTAAATGGAAAAATATTTATCTTGTCAATTATGGTTAAAAATGAAAGGGGAAATGAATAATGCAAATGAATAGTACAAATTTAATTGAAGATAAGCTTTATATGGGTGAATCCTATCAAGAACGTTTAGAAAAAATAACAGATAAAAATGCATCAAATGCATTTCAAATAGCCTATGCAAAAAAAATGGCAGGAAGTATGGATTCTATTTCAATTATCAGTAAAGCATACAGTACAGGCAAAGTGGGTGCTACAAACTTTGTGGATGCCTTTCCACAGTATAATGTTGTAACTCATGTGGGAAATGCCAATATTGCATCTGGTAACTGGCAGAGAAACGATTTCCCATTTTGGAAATATTTTGAAAAAAATACAAGTGCAGATGCTTTAAATGACTGGAGACCTTCAGGCTCGAACCCTCCCCAGACTCGTAGTGATTTGCAGAGAAACTACAGCAGTGTTGGCTCTGGGCGTATTGCGATTCTTATACCAGAGAGTTTACAGCAAAAAATGGATATGGACCCTTCATATGCTCGACAGATTATTGCAAAATTACAGGAATGGAAGGAAGATTATGACCGCTGGGATAACACAGTGGCGGCATCCTATGGTTACAATGTAGCAGCACATCAGGCTGAGAAAAGCTATGTATTTGACTTGGATGAAAATGGAGATGTGCGCAACTGCACTGTTACTAGTGGCGGTGGAAGACTTACTGGTCCAACGAAAGAAGAGATGGAACAATTTAGAGCAGAGCAGGAGAAAAAACGCAAACGTCACATCAAATACATACAGATATTAGAAGAAAGTGCTGAAAAAAGAAAAATGCAGGAGCAAGAAAATTTTCGTTTCCTTCAGGGACAGCTTGTAAAACATAATTTACTTAAACAAAGTAACAGACAGTGGGAAAATATTTAAGATAGAGAAACAAAATTGTAATAAAATAAAAAAATTTATCAGAAATGGTAAAATTGATGAATATTTTAAGACGTTGAAAAAGGAAGACATCCTCAGCATTGATTTCAAATCAACTGCATTTAAGAATATCAAAGCTAGTTACAGTTGCTATTAAAGAAGCTGTAACTAGCTGGGCTAAGGACTGTTGGATAAAATTTTTGTTGATAAAAATATTACGTCAATTGTATCTGAAAAATCCAACACAAATAAAAGGTTAAAAATTATAAAAAGAAGTTTTTTCAAGGAGGGTTATTATTATGGAAATTACAGGAATTGGAGATACTTATAATAATGTATATGGCAATACTTATACATCACAGAAAAATGAGAATGCAAAAAAAGCAGAAAAAAAAGCAGTGCCACCTACACAGACAAAATTCCCACAAACTACAACTGCTAACGATGTATCAAATTATTATTCTTATCTTGCAAAAAAATACGATTGCGTAAGAAATGGAAACATTGGAATTTCAGGTGCATACTTAAAAGAATGTGCAAATAACCCTGATAAAGCAAAGGAGTTAGAAGAAAACTTTGCTTTCTATAAGGAGAGCTATCAGAATGGATACGAAAGTGCAAAAGCTAACGCAAGAGCAATTGGTGCAAGGCTTACAAATTATTCGGAAAACTGGAGTATAGACAATACAGGAAATATAATAATGCAAGTTTCTACAACCGTCGTATCTAATACAAAAGGCTGGAAAGAATTAAAAGAGGAGCAAGAAGAACACTTAAAAGAAAAA
>CANOID010000175.1 GCA_947565985.1 uncultured Lachnoclostridium sp. | reverse complement strand
TAATTCTTTCTGGAAAAGATTATTTTCCATAGACACAGAATTTTTTACATCCTCATAAATGTTCTCAAAAGTCCTGACAAATAATTGCCAGGACTTTTTGAATTCATATAGCACTATTCAAATTTATGTTGGTTGTTACATTTATCACAATCCTAAATATGATTTAATTTCTTGCTTTACCAGCTTGGCATAAGCAGTCCCTCTGATACTTCCAATCTTTACCAAAAGCTGGGTTTGATCCAGAGTTGTTATTTGTTCAACAACTGCAATATTTTTTTCGCACATCCCATAATCACCGATATACACATAACTTATCAATTTATCCTGTTCTACAGCATCAGTTATGGGTACAACAGTGACAAATGAAGAAACTTTGCTTTCTCTGCAATCTGAAACTACCAGAACAGTCTGTTTTATTCTATACAAATTACCTGTTAATTTTTTTCTGCGATGTAAATGCCTCCAAATCTGCACATAAAAAGTACCTCCCATTTTTTAAATTTGAATGTACTTTCAATATGACTTTTTGAAAAAAATAAAAATCTCTATGCCAGTTCATCATCATCTTCTTTCAGAGTAAATGGAAGTTTCTCATCCTCCTCATTTACAGGCTCGCTTTCTATATGCCTGCTCAAAATTTCATAAATATAATGTATATCACAGTCTGCCTCCGAACAATATGCTCCTGAGCAATGACAACAGTATTTTGATATTACCTCCGAAATTTCGTTAAATTGATCATAAGTTATTGAATCCATATTAATATCCCCCTGTTTATTTTTATATCGCCAATTACATGGCACAACTATTTAATCACATTTAATATGGTAGATTTTTCTATAATGAAAAGAAAATTTCAAAAAAATTTTATCAAAAAAAATCCAGCCCTTGTTTCCCAAACACATTAAAAATTACCATTATAGCAGTCCTATGATGCTATGCGGTATTTTGATTCAAAATATAATTCATTTTAAAAGAAAGAAAAATAAATAAGAGGAGGATTTAATTATGGCACACAAATTGAAGTTAAGAGATTTAGGTATGGATACTATGGAAAGATTATATTATGAAAGAAAAGAAGCCAGACAAAAAGCTTATGCAGCAAAAAAGAGAAAAAAATCAACCATGAAAAAAGAACTAGTTTCTAAAAAAGCTCGAAATGAGCAGGATTCTGATACTTTCGACAGAATATTGCTTATACAGGTATAACAAGACAGCCAAATTACCAGATATCCATTTTGACAAAGGTAAAATGCAAGAAACTTCAATTAGTCTTTTGAAAATATTATAAAAAACCTGCTATACTTTAGCAAGAACAGGATCAAGAAGTTGTCTTACTTCTAAAGTGCATTCTGCATAGATTTTTAAAAATTCAAGGAATGGGAAAATACCAAAATACTGTCCCACATATATAACTATTTCTTTAGGTTTTGTTTCTTTGTAGTTTTTGGCAGCAACAGGCAGAGACCTGCCTGTATAAGCCTGCCCTTCTTCGAGGTTTTTGTATATCTGGAAGAAAAGGTAGCCAGTAAGGGTCATTACAATATGGAAAGTAATATAATTATATTTTGTACTTTTGAAACCACTTAATTTCCAGAAATCTTTCATCTGGCGGAAGTCTTCTTCTATTTCTGGGCGCAGTTCATAAATCTGGATAATCTGGCGTGCAGTTTTTGTGGTATCAGTAGTCATAAAGACAAAAAATTTGTCTGTTTTTTTATCATGTACAACACATGCATTGACAGGGACATCCTTTTCAGGGGTGTCACTTGCCCATAACGGTCCAAGGGACTTTACAAGCTGTATTTCCTGGTCTTTTCTTTTTTTGTTTGGATGTTTCTGCCATTTACCGCTGGAAACAGCAAGGGACACTGCATCTTTAAATATGTCCATGTTTTCCCTTGCAGGTATATATGTGTCAACTTTACGTTCTGTTTTAAGGTAATTTGTCATTTCACGTGACAGGAACCCCCTGTCGTTTATTAAGATGTCATTTTCATGGAAACAGGAAGTGTTTTTTAACATTTCCCTGCATAATTCCATGTCATGGGTTTTTAAAGTGCCAAAGATAATTTCTTCTGCTACTCCTGAATCATCTGTGATGCCACGCAGTACACCAAGTTTATATCCACGCATGGTTTCACCATCTATGGTTACAACAGAAGAATTTTCATAATTTGTGTTACTAAGGTTTACTGGGATTTTAGTACAGTCCAGTATATGTATGCATGGCTGCACACCAAGGTTTTTTAATGCATAACCTTGTACATAATGGTTATAAAAAGAAACCAGTTCTTCACTGTTGTATTTTTTTACAAGTTTACGCATTACACTTTCTGAAAACAGCCCTTCATTTACATTGCGCCCATAATCCCATGCATTCCAGCCAAGTTCTGCAAGCAGCCCTGCATCTGTGATTGCAAAAGGTACATCTGTAAGGCTTGTTTTTTGTTTAAGTTTTGCAGTAATGGCAAGTGTCAGAAGTATATATGAAGGAATATGCATGTTATCACTGCGTTTATCCTTAAATACGTCATTAAGCGGTTCAAGAAAACCCTGCTGTTTCATGGCAAGCATAATAGAATCAGCAAGGGCTGGCAGAGCCAGTTCCGCAGTATCTATTTTACCTGAATGTATTGCTTCAAGTACTTTTTCCTTATCTTTTTTACTAATCTGTACCATAATGCTGTTCCCCGCTTTTATATAATAAAATGATTATTCCCTTGTCTATTATAACAGATTTTTTATATCATGTCCAAAAGACTAATTGAAGTA
>CANOID010000174.1 GCA_947565985.1 uncultured Lachnoclostridium sp. | reverse complement strand
GCTGTTAAATACACAGATAATGGAGGCATTATTTCAGTGCGTATCAGAGAAGTACATTCGGATATGGCAGGATTTGGCAAGTATATATTTAGTATTAAAGATACAGGCATAGGTATGAGTGAAAACTTTCTCCCACATATTTTTGAAGTATTTGAGAGAGAACGCAATTCTACAATCAGTAAAGTTGAAGGAACAGGTCTTGGACTTCCAATTGCAAAAAATATTGTAGATATTATGGGTGGTGATATTGCTGTTAAGAGTAGAAAGAACAACGGTTCAGAGTTTATTATAACACTACCTCTAAGACTTCAAGAAAAGCGTCCAGATGGAGCACCTATTGAAAAACTTTTTGGATTGCGTGCGATGATTATTGATGATGACTTTAATGTCTGCGACAGTGTTTCAAAGATGCTTTCAAAAATTGGCATGGAACCAGAGTGGACATTATCAGGCAAAGAGGCAGTTCTTAAGGCACAACAGGCAAAAGAAATAGGAAGAGGTTTTTATGCATATATTGTAGACTGGAAAGTACCTGATATGGATGGTATTGAGATAATAAAGCGCCTGCGTATAATTGAAGGAGAAGACACACCTATCTACGTGCTAACCGCATATGATTACAGCGATATTGAAGAAGAGGCACGTGCAGCAGGAGTTACAGCTTTCTGGCAGAAGCCATTGTTCCTGTCAAGTCTTAGAAGTGTGCTTTTACAAACTTGCTGTGGAATGGAAGAAGAAGAACCTGAACCAATATTTAAGGAAGAAGATGTATTTATAGGAAAAAAAATACTTCTTGTTGAAGATAACGAATTAAATCGTGAGATTGCAACAGAAATTCTTATGGAAAGCGGTTTTGAAATTGACAAAGCCGAAGATGGAAGCGTTGCATTAAAAAAAGTTAAAGATTCAAAACCGGGTGACTATGACCTAGTGCTTATGGATATACAGATGCCTGTTATGAATGGATATGAAGCAGCTATTGCAATAAGAAACTTAGATAATAAGCAGTTAGCTACAATTCCAATACTTGCAATGACTGCAAATGCATTTGATGAAGATAAGCAAAAGGCTCTCGATAGTGGTATGAATGGACATATTTCAAAACCAATCGAGATTGATAAATTACTTAATATATTGAAAAGAACCCTTATATGAAAGGAAACTATTATGGTTCATCATGTTATTTTATGGAAACTTAAAAAAGAATTTAATGGAAAGAACAAAAAAGAAATCTTAGATGGGATAAAAAACAATTTAGAATCTCTTTCTGGTAAAATTCCGGGGCTTTTAGATATAGAGGTTATAACCACGCCTCTACCATCTTCAAATGCAGATGTTATGCTTGACTGCCATCTTGAAGATGAAGAAACTCTTAAGGCATACCAAGTACATCCAGAACATATAAAAGTGGCAGATACATATGTACGTCCATATGTAGAAGTCCGGATGTGTATGGACTGTATAAGATAGGAGTTTTACTTATAACAGGGCATTATCATATTGGTAGTGTCCTGGTTTGTGTGTTATAAATTGGAGAGTTATTATTATGTATGATAAGCTGACAAAAAAAGATATAGAAAAGATGGAACAAGAGATTGAACACAGAAAACTTATTGTTAGAAAACAGGCACTTGAAGACGTAAAAGAAGCAAGGGCACATGGAGATTTAAGCGAAAACTTTGAATATAAAGCCGCAAAAAAATTCAAAAATGAGAATGAAAGCAGAATACGTTATCTTGAAAAAATGGTTAAAACAGCACAGATTATTGAGGACAACTCAGATGATAATGAAGCTGGTTTAAATGATACAGTATTACTATATATTGAAGATGATGACTGCGAGGAAGCGTATAAAATTGTTACAACTGTGAGATGTGATGTACTAAATAATATGATAAGTATTGAATCGCCTATGGGTAAAGCAATTCTGCACCACAGAACTGGCGACAGGATTTACATTGCTATAGATGATAAGAGTGGATATTATGCACAGATAAAGGAAATACGCAAAAGTGATGATGAAACAGAGGCTATAAATAGGTTTTAAAAATTAGAAGGTGGAATAGTGAAAGATATTATTAAACTTGATTATTATACACAGTATTCAATGTGTACAGCAGGAGGTTTTATTGCTGCTTATTCAGTATTAAACCATGCAGATTTTTTAGCGTCCGCTCAAACTGCAAACCTTATACATATTACACTTTGTATAACAGGTAAGAATTTTACAGAACTTTTCCTACGTATTATAGCAGTATTAATATATATAGCTGGAATGGCACTTCCAATATTAATTTCTAAATATACACATATCAATGTAAAGATGTTTTGTATTTTTACAGAAATAACAATGGTTGTGCTATTATTTTTCTTTACAGAAAAGATGCAAACAATTATAGCACTATACCCTGTATTTTTCATGACATCAATGCAGTGGAATTCATTTCCAAGTGTTGATAGTTTTACAAGTTCATCGGTGTTTTCAACTAATAACTTAAAACAGTTTATTACATCTTATATAGAATACATATGTGATAAAGACAGAACACATCTCAAGAAAACAAAATTTTTTGGATGTGTGCTTCTAACATACCATATTGGTGTTGTATTTTCATATTTTATGTATAAAGAATTTGCAATGAAAGGTGTTATTTTTTGCCTTATTCCGCTATTAATGGGAATGTCTTTTCTTACATACAGCAGTTATCTGCTGTCATCAAGAAAAATAATATATTAATTATAATTATTAATAGAGATGAGCAAAACGTATTGATTCAGGAACAAGCCTTGGCAGTTAGATCTT
>CANOID010000173.1 GCA_947565985.1 uncultured Lachnoclostridium sp. | reverse complement strand
ACTGCAAAGTGTTAATCTGACTGTCACTAATAGGTCGAGGGCTTGACCTGATTTGTTTAAATATTACATGATTAGAAATAGTATACAGTTTTGAAAGTATTAGTATAATAATAAGCTTCTGTTTTATAGTTTGTGAAACAGGAGCTTATTTTGTTTCTTGCAAATATAGACTTGCTATAGTAAAATAGTATATTAGTATCAGTTTTAAAAAACAGAAGTATACGGAGGATTTGCTAATGGATACAAAAATATTATTAGAAAGTGGTACAAATGAGCTAGAAATTCTGGAATTTATCATCGGAGGGAATTATTATGGCATAAATGTAGCCAAGGTCAAAGAGATTATGACATATCGTGCCTTAACTCCTATACCAAATGGGCACCCAAATATCGAAGGTGCATTTACTACAAGAGGAGAGACGATATCTATTATAAACCTTGCAAGGTGTCTTGGTATGCCAGAGAGAACAGATACTCAAAAAGATATGTTCTTAATTACTAATTTTAATAACTGCAGTTCAGGTTTTCATGTTCATGGAGTAGTTGGAATACACAGGGTAAACTGGTCACAGATTATTAAACCAGACAGTATGATAAACAGTGGAAGTAACAGTGTTGCAACAGGTATTATTAATTATAATGGAAAGCTTATTATTCTTATTGATTTTGAAAAACTTGTCAACGATATATCACCTGATATCGGAATTAACCTTTCTGAGATTGACCAGCTTGGTGAAAGAAAGCAAAATAATGCACCAATCTTATATGCAGAAGATTCTCCACTTCTTAGCAAGCTTATTTACAGTGGATTATCAAAAGCTGGCTATACAAGGCTGAAGGCATATAACAATGGTTTGGAGCTGTGGAATGCACTGCAAAAGTACAAAGAACAGAAAACGCTGGCACAAAATGTTGCTTGTGTTGTTACAGATGTAGAAATGCCACAGATGGATGGACACAGGCTGTTAAAACTTATTAAGGAAGACCCTGATTTAAAAGAGATTCCAGTAATAATATTTTCTTCACTTATCAATGAAGAAATGCAAAAAAAGGGAGAAATGCTTGGTGCAGATGCACAACTTTCCAAAAATGAAATGGGTGAATTTATTAAAAAACTAGACAAGGTTATTGAAGAAAAAACAAGTGCGTAAGTTGAAGGGTGAAAATTATCATGAAGAAAAATTATAAAAGGCTTATGGCAGTACTTACCAGTTTGGCTATTATGGCGGGGACGACAAATAGTGATATCTATTCGCTGTCATTAAAAGCAGCAGTAAAGTCAAATAAGGAATATAAAGTTAAAAATGGAATGCTTATTTCTTATAAAGGCGACAGCGAAGTTTATATACGCAATAACGTTTCCGCTGTTGCTACATCTGCATTTGATGATGACAAAGTTACATCATTTTTAGTAAGCAGTTCTAATAAATACTTTAAAGCTGTGGATGGAGTGCTTTATACAAAGGATGGAAAACGTCTTGTCCGCTATCCCTCAGGCAGAAAAGGGAGTTTTACTGTACCAAATACTGTTACATATATTGCACAGTATGCATTTACAGGATGTAAAAATCTGACAAATGTAAATATCCCATCATCTGTAACAGGAATCGGTTCCAGTGCATTTGTAAATTGTAAAAATCTACAAAGCATTAATCTTCCAAATGGTATAGAAAAAATTGCAGATGATACATTTAGTGGATGTCGTTCATTAAAAAATATAGTTTTGTCACAGGGAGTTAAAAGTATTGGCAGTGCTGCATTTTATGGCTGTTCAAACCTTACAGAAATAAAACTTCCATCATCGGTTAAAAAAATTAGAAATTTAGCATTTAGCAAATGTAAATCTTTAGAAAGCATTGTTATACCAGAAAACGTAAAAACAATAGAAACATCTACATTCAGCAAATGTACGAGTTTAAAAGATGTCACACTTAACAACAGTATAGAAAAAATCGCAAACAATGTATTTGAATACTGTACATCACTTAAGGAAATTTCAATACCAGACAGTGTAGATGATATAGGAACATACGCCTTTAAGAAATGCACAAATCTTGAAAAGGTTATATTGCCAGAAGGAATTGAGATAATTAAGTATGGCGTTTTTAAAGGATGTACAAATTTAAAGAAAATAAAACTTCCTGAAAGCACAGGTTATATTGATAATAATGCTTTTAAAGACTGTATATCATTAGAAACAATAAATATTCCAGAGAAAACAGAAGTAATAAGGTCAAGTGCTTTTGAAAATGCTGTTGCTTCATTTAATGTTAACAGTGAAAACAGCTATTTTTCATCTAAAAACGGAGTGCTTTACAATAAAACGCAGACAGTACTGTTGAAATATCCATGTTATAAGCAGGGTGATTATACTACACCAGATGAGCTTAAAAAAATATCAACATATGCTTTTAAAAGCTGCAAAAAACTTGGAAAAGTTACAGTTTCAGAAGGAATAAAAAAGTTTTCAAAAGAGTGTCTAACCAATTCTTCAATAAAAAAGCTGTCTCTTCCAGAAAGCTTAAGTAAAATAAGTATACGAAACGTTTATAGCAATCTGAATACAATTAATTTAAAGTCTGTTACAGTGCCAGATGCAAATGAAAATTTCTGCTCAGTAAATGGGCTATTATATAGTAAAGATAAAAGGAATTTATATATTTATCCAAGTGGAAAAACGGGTACTATTAAGTTTGCAAAAGAAGTACGTGATTTGTCTGCTGTAGAATATGCAAACAAAGCTTTTGCATTTGAAATAGAAGAGGGTTCTAAAAACTTTGCCACAGATGACGGCATGGTTACAAATTTAAAAAGAAATAAGATATTATTTGTGCCTGCTGCAAAAACATCCTATACACTTGGAAGCAGTATGAAAAATATAGATGCACTTAATAATGCAAAACCATATATGGATAAT
>CANOID010000172.1 GCA_947565985.1 uncultured Lachnoclostridium sp. | reverse complement strand
GCATCGACCAATAACTTGTACTATAAAATGCCCAATAATTTATAGTATTTTTTATGAAATTCCCGTTATAAAATACTTAAGTTAATGACATTGTTTAATTCCTATCCCCCAGAGCGTTCATTTTCAAGCGATTGCCATACCAGCGAAAAAAATATAGTTGACATTTTTGGAATATGTGATAAAATTAAGAAAAGGTTAGATTTTCTGGTCTGAATGCTTTGGGGAAGCTCCAAGGTTGTTAATTACAAGTCATTACACCACAATGTTCTGCGTCACTCGCACGGTAGTCACTACTCTAGCGTTTTGAAAGTAGCCTGCGGCGAAAACGCTAGAGTAGTGCACCGAGCTAAAGTGTCAGAACAGAGTATACGTTTGTTTGCAGAAAATCTAACCTTATCTTTTGCATATATAAAACATATATATTGTATACATAAGAATCATTACAATGCCTTCGCTTCTTTCAATTTTATGTTTTGACCATGAGAATATCCACACAAGTACACTCATAACTTCAAGTACTATTACATCTTTAACATTTTCCATTGCAAATCCAATAGGCGATATTGCTGAAGCTATTCCAAGTACAAACAATATATTAAATATATTTGAACCAATTACATTGCCAAATGCCAAGTCTGCTTCATTCTTTTTCGCGGCAACTACTGATGTGACAAGTTCCGGCAAGCTCGTTCCCATTGCAACTATAGTCAGCCCTATAAGGTTATCACTCAGTTTAAACATATGTGCAATTTCAGTAGCAGCATTTACTACTGTATCTCCGCCAATGATAATTGCGACAACTCCGCCAACTATATAAAAAACACATTTCCAGATAGGAATTATCTCGTATTCATCTTTGTTTTGCTGTGTCTCTAAGGCTCTCGCCTTTTTAGCTGAACTTACCATCCAATACAGAAATATAGCAAATATTATTAGTAAAATTACCCCGTCTACACGACCTAACATCATACCTGTCATGCCAAGCACAAGAAAAATAACTGATATCGCCATTGAAAATGGAAACTCTTTTTTAAGTGTTCCCATATCAACTACAAGAGGATTGAAAAGTGCGCACATACCACAGACCATCATAAGGTTAAATATATTAGAGCCTACAGCGTTACTTATAGCTAATCCATTACTTCCTGCAATAGATGCATTAATGCTTACAGAGCATTCTGGAAGACTCGTTCCCATCGCTACAATAGTCATGCCTATTATAAGTGATGGCACTCTTAATCTCTTTGCAATACTTGAACTGCCTTCAACAAAGAAATCAGCGCCTTTAATTAATAAAATAAAACCTGCAATTAAAAAAATATAGACCATTATATTAATATCTTCCTTTCCTTTATTATACGTTGCTGACAGCAAAAAAATCTTACGAAAGATATTGGCTGGAGATATTTCTCCAGCCGTATTTAGCTTATATAAATTATGCACTTATATATGATATGGAATTTTTGCCTTTTGTACCAAACTTATCAAATGCTCTTACCATATATTCATAACTCACACCTTGTATAGCTTCATTATCTGTGTAACTTATACTTTTATTCTTTTTAGTCTTTTTTATACATACCCATTTACTTGTTCCTGCCATTCTGCGGAAAACTTTATAATACGCTGCTTTTTGTACTTTTTTCCAGCCAACTATAACTCCGCCGCTTGGCATTCTTATAAGACTTTGTATGCTGCTTTCTCCGCTTTCAGACCACAAAGTATACACTCTTGTTTTTTCATCTGCCATATATTTCACCTTTCCACTAAAATGGTTATCTGACTGAAATTTTACATTCCACTTGTCAAGTGCTACTCCCTCTGTACGCATTACTTTTAATGATTTAGATTTATACGCAGGAGATATTTTAACAGTAAGTGACATATCATCAAGTGGTGATTTTACAGCGGATGTTATATCTGTATAGCCATCTTCACCTACAAGCTTTACATTTGTTTGTGATTCTGGGGCATTTGCATATTTAAGTGCATAACAGATATTTGCAGCAGCATCCTTTCCAATTTCATTGTAACCAAGCTGTGAATAATGTACAGATGGATGTACATCAATTACCTGTGAAGGCATTTTTATATACTGTTTTTTTGTCTTGTTTGCTTCAAGAAATTTTTCTTCGGTTTGATATGTAGATTTAAAGTACTGGTCTACACCAGCATCTGTTACCCATTCTTCTGCAATATGGCTCGCAAGATAAATATCCTTAAACTCATTTTTGGAAGAATTACACATATAGTATTGTGCTTTTCTTGGTCCTGTCATATACAAGTCAGAACTGTCTGTCGCTCTCTTATGAGCTCGAACCATAAGTATACCTGCAAATTCTATATCTTTATTTACGTTGGCATATTTATATCCTCTGCTGCTGCCAATTTCTTCTTTAAGCCTGTTGTGCATTTTTATAAATTTCTTAAGATACTTTTTAGCACCCATTTCGTCATCGGTTTCACCTTGTAGCCAAAAGTAACCTTTGTGGCTTAATTTATAATGACCTGCCTCAATCTCTTTATTTAAAAGTTGCTCACAGGTTTTATACAAAGTTACTGCCTGCCAAAAATTATTATTAATCCTTTCGTTTCCCGGCAACCATGTATTGATAGAGCTTCCACTGTGAGCAGCATTGACAAGCCAGACCTTTTCATCAGTTTTCTTCACCCACTCTCTACCAAGTGCACTATCAATACCAGTCTTACCAGTTGCCATTTCTGCATCTGTGAGATTATTAGTACGCTTCCACTCTTTTTCACTACTGTTATCTGTCAAGCTTTCAGGTACATACTCATCCGTATTCCATATAGACAGCTTGGGTGCAGCAGTTTTAAAACAACCATTTGTCAGCGAGTGGCTTATTGTTGATGGTCCATATGTACTGTAAACTTTGCCCTGTTTATTAACTATATATTCATTCTGGTAATC
>CANOID010000171.1 GCA_947565985.1 uncultured Lachnoclostridium sp. | reverse complement strand
GGACGCACGCCATCATGAATTAGTACAATTGCATTTTTATCATTCTGTTCACAAGCAAGTTCATCAGCAGCACATAAACCGTTATATATAGATAACTGTCCTGTGCAACCTCCATTAACAACCTTTTTTATTTTATCAAGTCTGTATTTATACATAAGATTTTGAAAATAATCAATCCAACTTTCAATACAAACAACTACTATTGAATCAATTAATGGATGATTCTCAAAATGTTCAATAGTATGTATTATAATAGGTTTATTATTCATTTCTAAAAACTGCTTTGGCTTTTCTTTACTATGCATACGGCTTCCAACTCCACCCGCGAAAATAACAGCAATATTCATATCTATATCCTTTTTATTAAAATATTTCCTGTAAAATAGTTTTATAATCAACCGTTATACAAATTATAAAGTTTATTAACTGAATCATTTACATTATATCAAACTTTTTCTAACTCTGACATATAACTTGTCCTATATTGTTCAAAGGTATAATTTCTATTCCCTTATACAGAAGTCCAGTTTTTGATAAACTAGAATCACAATATTAAATTCTGCAATTACTTCTTTAACAAATATACTGGCATCACATAATATAATTTAATTCAGACATTACATTCTCCTTCTATTTATTTCATCACTAATAACTTTTTCTATTATATCTGCCACTTTTTTGGAAGCTTTTCCATAGTCTTTTCTTCCAATCATTTGGTAATATTCTTTCAAATTTTCTTTATATTTAATATCATTAAACTCTTCAATAACCTTTGCAAGTCCTTTATTTGTTCCTGCTTGTGGAAATGGAAGTTTATCATAATCACAATAAAAATCACGCTCTAATGCATAACTTTCTTTATCTATAGCAAATAAAAACACTGGTTTTCCAGAAAGAGGGAATTCTCCAATAACCGTAGAGTAATCAGATATAAGAACATCCGTTCCTGCCATTAATTCCTGCATATCATCATATTTAGAAACATTAATTACATTTTCTGTATAGTGTAATTCATCAGATTTATCTGCCATAGTTGGATGCAAACGTACTAGAACTTTCCATTCACCACCAAATCTTTTTTTCAAAGATGTACATATCATATTGTAATCAAGTTTGTACATATTTGTTTTTCTTCCTTTACGATATGTTGGTGCATATAATACAAGTTTAATATCACTTTCTAAATGATAGTATTTTCGAATTTGTTTATAGTATTTATCTGTATTTTGTACTAAAATATCATTTCTTGGATACCCACACTCCAATATTTTTCCAGTATATAAAAATGCACTTCTATAAACTTTGCTGAGATGAGAGCAATTTGCAATCATAAGATTTACAATTTTATTCATATGTATTGATGTCTTTTTATATGGCAAATCATCTTTATTTAATGGATTATCTGCCCCTATCTTTTTCAATGGAGTTCCACCATGCCATGTTTCAATAAAATATTGTCCCTTTCTTTTTTTATGATATGGAAGTTTTCTTTGATTATCTACCCATACTTTTGCAGTGGAAAGTTCCTTTATTGCCTTAGATGATTCCCAACTAACCACACGTATTTGTTTTGGAAAATTAAGGCTTGTATCTTTAGTTAACCATACCATATCTAATTTTATATTACGCTTTATTAATTCTTCTGCAATATATTTAGGATTGCAACCATATCCTTTACCTACATAATTGCAAAAAACAATTTTGTTTTTTTGTATCGGAAATATTCTATATAAATAATGCAACATAGTAATCTTTAAGTGCTTAAATTTTTCTTTGTCCATTTCGCTTTCTCCAATTATACTTTAACAAATATTAATATACTAGATACTACATAACTGGTAAACAAACAGTATTAATTTTTTAAAAAAAATTTATTCACCACTTATAAACTTTTGTCTTTCTTTCCATAAGGTCAAGCTTTGCTATCTGTGGGTCATCATAATATGAATCGTTCTTTACATGTGTTGTAGATATTTCTTCAAACACTGCCCCTGTCCTTGAAGTAAATGCATGCTTTTCGCCACGTAATACTGTCTGTATATCTCCTGGGGTTAAATCAAAAACTTTTCCATCTATCTCTACCTGCAAATCCCCATAAAGAAGTTGAAATGTTTCCTCTTTTACTTTATGCATATGTATAGGATGCTTCTGTCCTGGAAGTACTGCTATAAGTTTTTTACAATATTCCCGATTTACAATGCTTATTATAACTGCACCAAACTGTCTAAAATGTTTCATTCCATAATGATGTGATAATTCTGCTTCAAAATTATCACCAAGATAAATATTTGCCTCATAAAGCATACCTTTTACATCATGTATGACACTTCTTGCAAGATTAGTGTTTGTTACAGGTTTTCTTTCATGAAGCTCTTCATTAATTTTATATGTCTTGCTTGTCACAACGCCTTCATAAAACTCTCCACTTGTCATCTGGCGGTCATGGTTTGGCATTGCAAAAAATACATCTTCTCTTTTAAGTTCTTGTCCTTCTTCTACATCATGTTTGAGATAAACGCCTCTCATAAGTGAATTTAATGAGTCTATTTCTTCCTGGCTTATATAACGTTCTGTTTCTTTCTTCATCTTGCATATCTCTTTTGCTTCTAATACAGAAACTACCCATTTTTCAGCTTGCTCTGGATTCATAGAATATGCATTTAATTTAATTGTTTCTGTTGGAAGTCCAACATGACGTTCTAATATTTTTGCACCTTTAGCTATTGCCATCATTGGAATAATATTATTATCTGGGTCTTCATGACCTGAATAGCCTATAACATTATTCGGATAACGTCGTCTTAGTTTGTCAATAAAATCAAGTTGTAATCGTTCCATCGGTGCTGGATATTCTGCTATACAATGCATAAATGCAAATTCACATTTTCTATGTGTAAAGTAATTATATAACTTATCAATATCAGATATTGTCTTACCTCCTACTGATAT
>CANOID010000170.1 GCA_947565985.1 uncultured Lachnoclostridium sp. | reverse complement strand
TACGAGGTCTGCGAAGCAGGAAGCCCATTGGCTTTAGACAATGGGTAGTTCACGAGCAAAAAAATAAAGATATGCTAGCTATCTTAATGAACTAGGGAGTGTAAAATAAAGTGTGTAAGTTATAAAAAATAATTTATGCACTTTATTTTTATGAAAAAACCAGTATTCTAGAAAGAAAGGATTGAAAGGACTATGGGTAAAGAAATTATGGCAGCAAGAAAAAATAAACGCAGTAATGCCAGCATGGCAATAGCAAAAGCAATCATTGATGAATACCAGCCTTCTAATGCAGAAGAAATGCAGGATGCCTTAAAAGACATATTTGGACCAATGTTTGAAGCTATGCTGCAAGGTGAAATGGATGCCCATCTTGGTTATGCTCCCAATGACCATGGGGACAAAATGACAGATAACCGCCGCAATGGGTACAGTTATAAAAACATAAAAACCACATGTGGTGAAACCAGTGTTGCAGTACCAAGAGACCGTGATGCAACATTTGAACCACAGGCAGTACCAAAACGGGTAAGGGACGTAAGCGGGATTGAAGGGAAAGTCCTGTCCATGTATGCAAAAGGGATGAGTGACAGGGATATAGCAGATATAGTTGGAGATATTTATGGTTTCAGTATATCACATGAAACAATATCTAAAATTACAGACAGGGTAAATGTAACAGCAGATGGGTGGCAGAACCGTCCACTAAAAAAGTTTTATACATTTCTTTTTGTGGACTGCCTTTATGTTTCAATACGGAAGGAAACGGAAACAAAAAACTGTGCGGTCTATGTAATACTGGGATATGATGTGGATGGCATTAAAGACATCCTGGGCATATGGATTGGTGAAACAGAAGGGAAACATTACTGGATGCAGGTTTTTGACGAAATTAAGGCAAGAGGTGTGGAAGATGTGCTTTTTATTAGTATGGATGGGGTATCTGGTCTTGAAGAAGGTGCAAAATCCATATTTAAAGATGTTGTTGTACAGCGCTGCATTGTGCATATGGTACGTAATTCCATTAAGTACATACCATCAAAGGATTACAAAGCCTTTACCGCACAGATAAAAAAAGTTTACGGGGCTGCCAGCCTTAAAGCAGCAGAAGCAGAATTTGGACGTTTTAAACAGACATAGGACAAGTATCCGGGTGCTGTGGATGTATGGGTGCGCAACTGGGGACATGTGGCACAGATGTTTAATTATGGAAGTGCAGTACGTAAAATAATGTACACAACAAACGCAATAGAAGCAGTAAATTCAAGTTTCAGGAAAGTAATTAAAAAAGGTTCTTTTCCTAATGAAAATGCTGTCATGAAAGCACTTTACCTCCGTATTACAGAACTTTACAGGAAGTGGAACGGGCGCCCTGTCCCTGGCTGGGCAATGGTACGTAACCAGATGTCTATGGATGACAGGATGCAGGCACGCATAATGAAATATGAGAAATTTTAATCCATAATAAAAAACAACATATATCTGTAACCATTCATATCTAAATAAACTATAATAATAGTATATAAAGCATAAAACAGTATAATCTTGTCTTGTTTTCCTTGAATGAAAGAACTTATATACAAAAATGGTGGTCATTTATAAGACCACCAATAAAAAATCAAAAAACTTACACATTTTACTTGACAAACCCATGAACTATTGATTTTTTTAAAAGTATCTGGAATATCTTTTGTTCCTCATTCGTTAATTCTAACAATAATTGCTGTTCTACCTGTTGTTTTCTATCTGCGTCATTACAGCAGTCCATACTTGCCTTTGTAAGCCGTACTATTTTTCTTCCTCGGTCATCAGTACTGATAAAACCCTTCACAAATTTTTTCTGTTCAAGCCTTGTAACTATGCCTGCTGTTGTGGATTGTGCCACATGAAGATTTTGCTTAATACTTTTTAAATGCAAAAATAGTAACACGCTATTGCTTTATTCAATCTTGCATTTTCTGTATACTGGTGGCAAGGTATATTGACTTTGTAAAACCGTCATGTTATATTTGTAATACTTGAGAGCCTGAATGTCAAGCATATTATTGTCGGTTTACCATTTCTAAACAAAGATCTGTTTTCCTGTCATTTCAAATGGAGCAGTTGCAGTCGAAAGGTTATTATGCAAAAGTATTTTATAAAAAATTAGGAGGAAAAAATTATGAAGAATAAAAAAAGAGTATTTTGGACAAATCTGTTATTAGTATTTGCCTTAATTGTAGGGCTGGCACTTCCAGCATTCAATGTGAGTGCTGCAAATAAACAAAAAAATACATCAAAGAAGGTACTGGTTGTGTATTTTTCTGGTACAGGAACTACTAGGAATGCGGCAAAGAAGATTAAGAAAGCAGCAGGTGGAAAGCTCTATCAGATTAAAGCATCCAATCCGTATACATCGGCTGACTTGGATTATAATAATGATAATTGTAGAGCAAATGTGGAACAACAAGATGGCAGTGTAAGACCAGAAATTAAAGGCAGAGTAAAGAATATCCGTCAATACGATGTTATATTTATAGGATATCCAATTTGGCTTGCGTACCACAATTTGATACAATGCACCCAAGCGTGAGTTTGGGTGCAAATTTTAACGATAGCAAGATTCCTCTCAAATCAAATAAAATGTATAAAGAAAAGCACATTGCTTCGTCAGAAGGTCAATGTGCTTTTACATCGTTCTCATCAATTCCAAGAGCAGACGTTTCTGTTCATCCGTCAACGTACTCCATCTTGAAAAAAGTTTCTCTTGTTCCTCGGTCAACGGCGATTCCTCATTTTCAGAAAAGAACTGCGCCAAAGTGATGCCAAACGCCCGGCATACCGCCTCCAATGTCGGCAGCGTGGGTGCGTTATTCCGATTGAACATATTTGTGACCGTGGAATGGGAAAGACCAGATTCTTTTGCAAGCCGGTAATCCGTCCAGCCGCGTTCCTCCATTAATTGCTTTATGCGTTTCTGTGCATCCATGCCATCACCTACC
>CANOID010000169.1 GCA_947565985.1 uncultured Lachnoclostridium sp. | reverse complement strand
TAAATAATATTATCTGGGGGCCAAATTTAAAAAAAATTGGAGTGTATAGCTTTTATAACTGTGAAAAAATTGAAAGAGTCATGATTCCAGAATCAGTAACTCAGATAGGAAGAGGAGCATTTCAGAATTGTATTATGCTGTCAAACCTAACAATAAATGCGATATCTTTGGAAGATACAAGCGGTTATTCAACAACAAGTTCTTGTGAATATTATTCAGTATTTTATAATACAGGAACAGCAGCAGGAGGAATGTCAGTTACCTTTGGAAATGGCGTCACACGTATTCCGGCGTACTTGTTTGCTACAGGTAAAGGCATAGAATACAATACATATTGTAATGTTACATCTGTGAAAATACCATCTACGGTTCAGTCCATTGGTGCTTGTGCATTTTATAATTGCTATAATTTGTCCAAAGTAGAGTGTGTCAGCCAAACAGCGCCTGTAGGCGATGACATTTTGAAAGGCTGCCCTAATGTCATTTTATATGCTTATACGTTAAGTCCGATTGCACAATATGCTATGGCAAATGGCATCAGATGCGTTTATTATGACACGGTTTCTCCGACAGTTCCATCCTCAGATAAGATAGTTTTAAATAGTAATAATGTACAGTTATCAAAAAGAACTACTACTTATAATGGGCGAGCACAGAGACCTTCAATTGTGGCAAGAGATCATGGTGGGAGTTTGATAGATTCGGCAAATTACACGATATCTTATGCCAATAATAAAAATGTAGGAAAAGCGACAGTAACGGTTATATTCAATGGTAATTATCAGGGTACGGTGAAAAAGTCGTTCAATATTGTGCCTAAAGGTACTGCTATTGCAAAACTCACTGCTAAAAGAAGGGGAATTTCGGTAAAATGGAAAAAGCAGGCGGTTCAGACCACAGGGTATGAGATTCAATATTCTACCAGCAGCAAATTTAAAAGTGCAAAGAAGATTGGCAATATCAAAGCAAAGACTACATCTAAAAGTATTTCCAAACTGAAAGCTAAAAAGAAATACTATGTCAGAATACGCACTTATAAGACAGTAAAAGGGAAAAAATATTATTCGAACTGGTCGAAGAGCAGGAGTGTGAAAACAAAGAGGTAGTATACAAAATCATTCCATATTAATATGAGGTGATTTAGTATAACAATTATACATTTTTAAAGAGAAGGGAAGAAAAGGCAGATGAGAAAACGATTGATGGTACTTTTAGTGTTGATTTCTATGCTGTTTTCACAAGGAGAAGTAGTTTTGGCAACAGAAATAGATTTATTGGATAGAGAGAAGGGAATGGCAGAAACAGATTACCCATTGACATACCAGGGAGACGAGGAACGTCAAGTAAAAAGTATAGAATCAGATTCGTCATTTTATACAGAGAGAAGTTTAGTGCCGAGCCGTTACGAATCTCCATATGTTACCTCAGTTAAAGATCAAAATCCATATGGAACTTGCTGGGCATTTGCTACTTTAGCTGCATCGGAGGCAAATATGGTTAAATCTGGCTTGTATGATAAAAATTCCATTGATTTATCAGAATGGCATTTGGCATATTTTATGGCGCATTCTGTTGCGGATCCTTTGAGAGGGACAAATGGGGATACATTTGATTTATTATATACATCTCAATCGCCCAATTATATGCAGAGAGGGGGAAACGAAGAAATTGCCGCAAAAAAAATGGCTAATTGGCAGGGTCCAGTGAAAGAAGAAATTGCGTCGTATGAAATAATTAAATCAGTGTATGACCCAGATGGAACGGATGCAGATTTAGATGTACAGGCATCTATTTCAGAGGATAATGCGTTTAATGATGCAGCTCATTTGGAAAATTCTTGGTATGTATCAATGAAGGATAGAAATGTTGTAAAATCGCTTATTATGGAATGTGGTGCAGCAGCGACATCTTATTATAGCAGTGATCCAAATTTAGATGTTGTCGATTATTATAAATATAGCAATCCAAGTGATGGAAGACCAACCATAAATAATACGGAAATTGTTAAGACAAATCATGCTATAACGTTGGTGGGATGGGATGATAATTTCAGTAAAGAGTATTTTACTATAAAACCGTCAAATAACGGAGCATGGCTCTGTAAAAACAGTTGGGGGAATTGGGGAAAGGATGGATATTTTTGGATATCTTATGAAGATGTGGCAATTAATACAAGGAATGCAATATTTTACCAGTACGGAAAAGCGGATAATTACGAGTATAATTATCAGTATGATGGAGGTGTGTTTAATGGTTATAAGTATTATCCAGACAGGGATTCCATGTATGCTGCAAATATGTTTCAGGCTAACACTGGCGAAGTATTGAAAGCAGTGGGATTTTATACAGTTGATCCAAATTATAAGTGTTCGATTTCTATTTATAAGGATTGTGAAGAAGGGAAGCCTGTTTCAGGAAAACAAGTTGCCTACATGGAAGATATAGAGGAATTATATGTGGGTTATCACACGGAAAAGTTGGATACAAAAGTTTTTTTGGAAAAAGGATGCCGATTTTCTGTCGTAGTTCGTTATGAAACTTTAGATGGAGCCGAGGCAAGAGCTGTCATTGAGGAAGAATCTTTTGGCGAGTGGTATAAATCTTCTGTTAGTGCAAAAGCTGGACAGAGTTTTATAAGTTGGGATGGACAAGAATCAAACTGGAAAGATATAGGGATTAGTGATAGAAAAAATTTGAGAATAAAAGCATTTACTAACTCAGCAATATTAAGTACATCTGTTTTCTTAAATACAACAAATAGAGTGATGTTAGAAGGGGATACTTTTCAATTGACAGCTAATGTGAAACCTGAAAATGCAAGTTGGAAAGCAATACAATGGAGCAGTTCCAAGCCAGATGTGGCAAGTGTTGATGATAATGGTTTGGTAACAGCCAAAAAGGCTGGAGTAGCTGAAATTACAGCGGAAGCAGTAGACGGAAGTAGCGTGAAAGCTGAATGTGTAATTACGGTAGAGAAAAAGGAGATAAAAGTCAGCGGAATCCGACTGAACAAAGAGAGAGAAACGCTGGCAGAAGGAGATAGATTAAAGTTAACAGCGACAGTGAGCCCGTCTGATGCGACAAACAAAGAAATAGAGTGGAGTAG
>CANOID010000168.1 GCA_947565985.1 uncultured Lachnoclostridium sp. | reverse complement strand
ATGGAACTTTCTTTGTCTGAAATTATCCAGTGAAGCTGTGCCACTGGAAGGCTATCACTGTATGGTCTAGTAGTAATATTAGTTTTGACAAGCATTTTTTTCGCTGACTCTACTGAGTCACACTGTCCCAATATCCACAGTATAAATTCAAACTGTGCAATATTGTGCATACCTTGTATTTCTTTTCTGTATATAGCATTTCCCGGGAAATTTAGCCCTGCCATACAAAGTCCATTTTCATTACAAGCGTCGTAGTACAGTGGGTAATTATCTATAACATATGCCATTCCAATAAGTGCATAGTGGGAGTGTATATTGCCTTCTTTATAAAAATGAAGTGGATAATTACGGGGAGTTATTGTAACTTCTTCAATATATGAATATGTGTAATCAAGAGTGCGTCCAAAGTAAAAATCTTTTGTATTATAGGTTGCCGCAGTACACATAATAATGCCTCCTTAAAAATTTTTTATAATTTATAGAAGAATAGCATATTTTTAATTTTTGTGCAAGATATACTATTTTTTTGAAATTTAGTATTGACAAAACAGCTATGATGTATTATTGTATTAATTGAGTAATACAATAATACAGTAGTACAAAGAGAGGAGGCATAAGCTTGGAATGGAGATTTAGTAATGAAGCTCCTATATATCAGCAGATTATGGAGCAGATAAAGGCAATGATTGCAACAGGTGTCCTTACATCAGGTGATAAACTTCCATCAGTAAGGGAACTTGCAGTTGAAGCAGGTGTTAATCCCAATACTATGCAAAAAGCTTTATCGGAACTGGAAAGGGAGGGTTTACTTTGTTCAAAGCGGACATCTGGAAGGTTTGTAACTGACAATCCCAAAAATGCGGATATATTACAGGAGGCGATGGTAATGGAATGTGTAAAAACATTTATTGAAAATATGGCAAAGCTTGGATACACAATAAGTGACTGTATAAAGATTATTGAAAAGTATGAAAAAGATGCTTTGACAGTAACAAAAGACAGAGAATCATAATTCTTTGCAAAAAAGAAAATGGAGGGTTATTATATTATGGGAAATATTTTAGAATGTCATAATGTGACAAAGAGGTATGGAGGCAAAACGGCACTTGACAACTTGTCTGTAGTGGTTAAAAGTGGCAGAATCACAGGACTGCTTGGACCAAATGGAAGCGGCAAGACTACTCTTATAAAGATAATAAGTGGTATTCTTTGTGCCAATGCTGGAGAAGTTTTTGCAGATGGACATAAAATAGGCACAGAGAGTAAAAAGATAGTATCATATCTTCCAGAGCGTCCATATTTTTCACCAGGTATGAAGGTATCTGAGACTATACAATTCTTTAAAGACTTTTATGAAGATTTTTCAGAAGATGTAGCAGTTAATATGCTTAGAACCCTTGATATTAGACCAGAGGCTAAGATAAGAACTTTGTCAAAAGGAAATAGAGAGAAAGTACAACTTATACTTGTTATGAGCAGAAAGGCGAAACTATATCTTTTAGATGAACCAATGGGCGGTGTTGACCCGGCTGCAAGAGATTTTATATTAAAGACAATTCTTACAAGTTATAATGAAAACGCAGGAATAATTATTTCAACGCATCTTATAAGCGATGTTGAAAAGGTACTTGATGATGTTATATTTTTAAAGAATGGCACTGTGGTACTTCATAAAAGTGTAGATGTTATAAGAAGTGAAGAACAAAAATCTATTGATGCGTTATTCAGGGAGGTGTTCGCATGTTAAATAAACTGATTAAATATGATTTAAAAGCGGGGTGGCACATATTTTGTGCAATATATTTATTTATAATGATATGTTCAGTTATTACAAGGATAATGGGAGTTTTAGGCGGTATAGATAGTATGGATTCAAATGGTTCTATTTTTTCCATTTTTTATACAGGCGCATGTGTACTGATGATACTGAGCATAAGTGTTTCTTGTGTTATAACGGTATTGTGGGTTGTGTTAAGATATAGAAACAACCTTTTACGTGATGAAGGATATCTTATGCATACACTTCCAGTTACCCCTGTTAGCCTTTACTTTAGTAAAATGCTTTCATCAATAATATTGTTTCTTGCAGATGTAATTGTAATATTTGCTGCATTTATCATTTCGGGGCTGCCAAAAGTAATGGGCATTGGATGGGATGATTTTGTGCAATTTAGAATTAATATGGGAAAAGATGCGTACTATATCAAGGGTACAGTGTTTATAGCATTATTCGCAGGGCTTTTATTATTTGCACTTTATACAATGTTTGCACAGATGTTTGCCAGCCTTAATATAGGATACACTTTACCGTTTGGCAAAGGTAGCAGCAGGGATTTAATGTCAATAGTCGTGTATATTATAACATATATTATAATGCAAATTATAGGACTTATTATAGTTGTAACAGTAGTGTTTGTAAGTATTGGAAAAGTAGGCTTTGAACTGATGAATGAGAGTGAAGTAATGCGATATGTATATGGTATGTTTGGTGCATGCATAGTATTTTTCATAATTTTTTCACTTATATATAGTACAATTTCTGTAAAATTAATGCAGAAAAAATTAGATTTAGAATAGATTATTTATTTTACAGGCAAACTGTGATACTCCATATTTCTATAATCCATTGACATAAATATTAAAATACAGTAAAGTAAAAGAAAAAGGAAAGTGGGGAATCTTCAATGGAAAATGTAGTCACAGTAATTTTTAATGTGGAAAGTGAAGCTTACCAAGCTTTTTCTGAATTGAAACGGGAAGTCGTTAATGATGCATATGTTATTTCACAGATGGAACTGGTAAAAAAAGAATATGGAAGAATTATATCCTGTGAAGGATATGATACTGGCATCACTACTACAGATGATACCAGTCGTGGCGGGCTTATTGGTATGTTTACCGGTGTGCTGGCAGGTCCTCTTGGTATGTTATTTGGTGGTGCAATGGGTACTCTTATAGGAAGCGCTATTGATGCAGAAGATGCTGTAAAAAATATTTCTATGATAGAACGGGTAAGTCGAAAGCTTGGTAATGGAGAAACTGCATTAATAGCTCTTGTTATGGAGGAGAATGTGGGTGTGTTGGACACAAAATTGCAACATTTCAAAACTACAATTATACGTG
>CANOID010000167.1 GCA_947565985.1 uncultured Lachnoclostridium sp. | reverse complement strand
CAAGAGAATCGGGTAGGCGATTATGAAAATGAGAATACGGCAAGGTGGATATACCGGGAAGCCTGCCTGAATCACAATGCGGACAGCAATACCTGGCGGGCGTGGGCACAGATGGAAGCACAAGAGAATCGGGTAGGCGATTATGAAAATGAGAATACGGCAAGGTGGATATACCAGGAAGCCTGCCTGAATCATAATGCTAATGGTGATGTTTGGGCGGCGTGGGCACAGATGGAAGTGAATGAAAAGCAAATTGGTGATTATAACATCATGAACACAGCAAGGTGGATTTTTTCAGAAGGACTTATGCGTTTTCCTGAAACACCATTATTATATAGTTCATGTGCGATTATGGAGCTATCTATGCATTCGTTAGATAAAGCTAGAAATATTTTACGGCAATCAATTAAATATGGCGAATTTTGTGTAGGACGTTTAGCAATTTTGGAGTTTTTTTGTGGAAATATTGATTCTGAAGATATCTTTTGTACTAACAATTTAATGAAACGAATGGAGAGAGCAACCCCGTATTCGTTTTATAATCTTCTGCATTTATATTATTGTTGTGTATTGTTAGATCGATCAGAAGATGCCGAAAAATATTATAAACAGCTTCTGAATCATCCTGAATATGATCTATTGAAAAAAAAAGTAGAGCAATTTATTCAACTTTGTCAAGAAACTTTGATTTATTACCATTCATAGGAAGTGCGGTTCTGGCAGAGGGCGGAAGGAAATCTTCCATTTATTGCAGTTTTTAGAGGATAGCAGTAAATATGGGATGATAATGCTAAAAGTATACCTTAAAATTTAAAATACCTTTAAGTTACTGCGAATTTACAGATAATAGAACAAAAAAACTTATGGGGTATTTGAGTCAAAACCGAAGTAATCTTCGCATTTTAACAAATACAAAAAAGAAATTATCTTTTTATTTTTATCTTTTTTAATTGATTGGTAGGGTGCAAAAAATAACGATAGCCATCTCGAAAAGTGTGCTATCGTTAAATTTTACGCTCACAAATATCGAAAGTGCGGCAATTCTGAATAATAAAACGATAGCCGCCCATGCATGGGTGCTTCCGCCATTCCCAAAAGTGTTGATTTTACAGCATTTGCGGTAAATGTAAAAACGATAGTACCCACGCAGAAATTGTATCAATCTCGACACGCAATATGGTGGAATAAAGAACCAATGATTATCCGCACTTTCTTAGAATCCTATAATCTGAAAGGTAAAAAGATTGTAACTTTTTGTACCAGTGGAGGAAGTGGGATTTCAGGTAGCATGGATGGCATAAAAGCGGCAGTCAAAGGTGCAAATGTAGTGACTGGAAAAGATTTGACAAATGCATCTTATAATAGTGTGTCAGAATGGGTGAATAAAAATTTAAACTAGAGGTAAGCACAGAATCAAAAGAATGGGGAATATAAAGTTATCTGTTCTTTTGTTTTTTATTGTAAAAAAAATAGACTCTGGAGAGATAAATATATATGGTATTTTGTCGTAATTCTTATTTAATAGATATTTCCTCAATTTTGATTGTAAATATCTCATGTGTAATTATGAATAAAAACAATTTTTTGCTTGACGCTGGTATATAAAAAGCATATAATTCATATGTAGAAAGAACTGTACATAATTGAAATTAATTGGCATATATCTTATGCAATTAAATAAACAGAAATTAAACTGGATTTGCTTATATAAAATATGAAAACAATAGGAAAGAGGTTTTTATGTTACAAATGGCAGGCATAGATTATGAAAAAGCAGATTTAAGCATAAGGTCTTTGTTTTCATTTCAGAACCATGTTGCTACAAAAACTATGGTTTATATAAAAGAAAAATATAGAGTAGATGGTGTTGTTATACTGTTTACATGTAACAGGACAGAAGTTTATATTTCTGTTGAAGATAAGATAGACAATTTGTTTGATATAATATGTCTTGCAAAGAATATGAACGCAGAAAAGTATAGAAATTATGCTGTAGAACGTTTTGGTATGGATGCAGTAAACCATCTGTTTGAACTTGCCTGTGGAATGAAGTCTAAAGTATTTGGAGAGGACCAGATTATTACACAGGTAAAAAATGCACTTCTTATGGCGAGAGAAGTAAAAACTACAAACAGTTATTTAGAAAGGGTATTTCAAACAGCCTTAGCTGCTGCTAAAAAAGTCAGAACAAATGTGAGACTTACTCCTGTAAATACTTCTGTAGTGGATGAACTTCTAAGAGTATTAAGACTTACAATAAAAGGTTCAAAAGACAAGAAGTGTGAGAAGTGTTTTAAAGGAAAAAAATGTCTTGTTATTGGTAATGGTGGCATTGGGCGGCTTGCTGCTGCCAGTATGGCAGAGGAAGGTGCTAATGTAACTGTTACAGTGCGAAATTATAAAACTAGGCAGGTGGAAATTCCTAAAGGCTGTAAGGTAGTAGATTATAAAGACCGGTATATAGATATGGGCTTATATGATATAATAATAAGTGCTACTACAAGTCCGCATTATACAATTAAGTATGACGAGTGTAGACACATTTTTGCAAATGAACGTAGATATATTTTAGCAGACCTTGCAGTACCAAGAGATATATCAGAACAATTTAATGAAATGGAGAATATAATTCTTTATAATATAGATAATCTAGGGCAAGGCTCTTATTCAGGACAAGATGATGAAGCAGTAAAATATGCACTTGAAATAATAAAAGATTATGAAAATAAGCTTAACTCAGAAGAAAATATAAAAGAATATATAACAACCATACAAAACATAAGTGAATTTTGTAGCAATCTTGTATTTGAAAGAGCAAAAAAAGAACTTAAGGCACAATGTACAGATATTGATGAAGTAGAAAAAATAATAAGGAAAGCTACCCAAAGAACTGTGTCGTCAATGCTTTTTGATTTAAAGAAAAATCTTCCATTTGAATATTATAGTGCATGTATTGATGCAATAGAAGACTGGAAATAGAAATATATGGCTATGTGTGTGATGTTACAAATGAAGAGCAGGTTAATGCTTTTATCAAACAAGTTACAGAGGAAGTGGGACATGTGAACTACCACAGACCTTTACGGTCTGTGGCTTCCATCAAAAGTTCACCAGACTGAGCTATCCGAAATGAT
>CANOID010000166.1 GCA_947565985.1 uncultured Lachnoclostridium sp. | reverse complement strand
AAAAGTCAGCGGCTGGTGTTAGATATCCTGTCTGTGTAATATTTGAAGAATCTTTTTTTAAGTCCTTTGCATATCCTATAAGTATTCCCGGCAGAAATTTGCTGCTGGTCTGTGAAGTTACAACTGCATATCCATCTTTTATATCTGCACTTCCACTTATATCCGTTATCTCTATTAAACCACTGTTTAAGAGTTCTAAGTTTCCACTGACCATACATCTGTCAGAAGTTTTTAAAAATGTTCCTGCAACATTACTTAAATCATCAATAATTGAGCGTACTCTGGAATATGATTTATTTACTTCTATTATTATTCCCACAAGACCATCGCCTGCCATTACATTCATATTGACAGCAAGACCATCATCTGAGCCTTTATCTATTATAAATGTGTTGTACCAATTGTCATTGTCGCTGCTTATAACACGAGCTGAAACTTTGGGATATCCTGCATACTGCTCATCTAAATCATAGAGCTTCCTTAAATTTTCAAGCTCGTATTTATCCTGCTGTAAAAGCCTGTTTTCAGCAGAAACATTATCAAGCTGTGCTTTTAAATCTTTATTTTCCTTTACAAGTTTTTTAACAGTTGTAACATAGTCTAGTTGTTCTGCAATCTTAACCCCAACTTTATTTATTCCATTTTGCATAGGTGTAATTAAATTGCCAGCAATTGCACGGACTGGTTCCATCTTATCCTGAAATTTAAATGAAACCAACATAAGTACTGCACAAGCTAACGCTATTATTATAAGAATATATTTAGGGTCTATAGTAATTTTTGTCCTTTTACGCATTGTGGTCTGTATCCTTCCATATATCATTCCCACGTTTTATAGGTGACCTATTTTAACTGGGATGCATAAGCAGCAGCAAGTTTTGGACGTTCGGCAAGAAAACCCAGCCCCTTTGCTACTGATATCTGAGCATCTTGAGTTGTATTGGTTTTTATATTAGTCTTATCTGCAATAAGAGCATCAAGTCCTTTAATCCATGATGATGCACCTGTAAGATATATCCCATTATGTATTATCTCTTGTGATATCTCTGGTGGCATTCTTTCAATAACCGACTGTATTGCCATAGATATTGTTTGGAACATATCTGCTATTAATGGATAAATTTCACTTGACGACATTAGCATTTCACTAGGAAGTCCTTTAACTATATCACGTCCAGCAATTCGCACCTGTTCCTCTGATGGCTGTGTTGATACAAGTGTCTTTTTAACCATCTCTGCTGTCCTTTTGCCTATCACAAAATTATACTTTTTACGCATATAATTTATAATCTGGCTGTCAAAATAATTGCCGCCATACGGAAGCAGTTTTGTAACAACTATACCACCAAGTGAAATAATTGATATTTCCGTTGTGTCCGCTCCTATATTTACTATAAGTATGCCGGGTGACTTTTGCACATCAAGCCCAAGACCATATGCATCTGCAATAGGCTTGTCTATAAGAAATATATTCTTAGGTTTGCACTCCCCTTCAGATATTATACGTGAGTAGGCATGTTTTTCCACTTTAGTAGTATCAGCAGGTACAGCAAGATAAAATTTCCCGCCTTTTAATTTCCTGTGTCCTGAAAGGGCTGAAAGCATAAAATTCCACAATGCAATCATATCTTGCATATTAGCAATTACTCCATGACTAAGTGGAAATGAAACACGCATACTTGGAGGTTCTTTTTCAAACATCTCATATGCTTTTTCACCTATTGCCACAGGTCTTTTATCACTACCAACAATAGACACTACAGTCCTTTCAAGTAGTATTATACCTTGTCCTTTTTTATATACTTTAATGGTACTTGTCCCAAAGTCTATACCATAAGTCTTTTGTGACATGAAAACTCTCCTTCCGAAATGGGTTCACCTCAAAGTCTATAACCACTCTCCTTCATACTAGTGTAGCGGTTATCCCCAATAATTATATGGTCAAGCAATGGAATACCTACCATCTTGCCAGTGTCTGCAAGTCGTTTTGTAAGAAGTATGTCCTCACGACTTGGTAAAGGGTCACCTGACGGATGGTTATGTAAAATTATTATAGATACAGCCCCATGTTTAATTGCATTATAAAATATTTCACGTGGTGATGCCATAGCAGAATTAAATGAACCATTTGATATCTCTAAGTCATTTACAAGCCCATTCTTGCCATTTAATATCAGAAGCCGTACCTGTTCATACTCTAAAAATTTCATCCTAGGCATAAAGTACATAGCCACCTTTTCAGGTTCTGTGCATAAGAGCTGCCCATCAGACAGTGCTGAGGACATCATGCGTTTTGTTATCTCTGTAAGACAGTTAAGCTGTATTGCCTTAACCCTGCCTATACCACGAATTGATTTTAACTGGCTTAGAGTCATCTGAAAAAGTCCGCCAATCTTTTTTCCTGGTACATTATTTAAAATCTTAAGAGCAAGCTCTGTAGCTCTTTCTCCTCTCCAACCTGTACGTATAATTACGGCAAGAAGTTCTGCGTCTGATAATGCCCCAGCACCATAACACTCACACTTTTCATATGGTCTTTCCGAAATTGGCATCTCTTTCATAGTCAAATTATCTGTGTCCATACTACCGTTACTGAAAACTTATAAAAGTTTATAAAAACAATATAAAACTTTATGTTTCATTCCTTTTTCAACGTATCTGCTTTGATAATAGAAAATTTGCTTGCATAAAATCTATCATTCTAAAACAATAAACTTTGGTTTTCAGTTTATTATTTCAGTAGTTGTCTGATGTAAATAATCATGACAAATATCTGTTAATCGGTGATTAAGTTTTAATAATTTCTTTTCAGTTTTTATAATATTACTTGTTTTGCAGTAACTATCTCCTTTCTTATTCATTAGATATTTTTTTGATATTTGACGCTGTAATCTGCGTTTTTTCTTTTTTAATTTTCTTATCTTTTGTGTTTTATTTATATTCTTATAAGGCTTAACAATATCACTACATATTGTTAAATCCTTAACTCTGGCAGGTTTTAATTTCCCATTTTTATCCAAATTCCTTAGAGTTTTTGTAGTTTTTCCAATAGCCTTAGCAAATTCTACGATTGAATAATATTTCAAAAGGCTCACCTCCTAAAATTATTATAATAGCCATGAGCAAAACTCAACAAATTAAGTATTTATGAGGCTTTAATCTCTGG
>CANOID010000165.1 GCA_947565985.1 uncultured Lachnoclostridium sp. | reverse complement strand
CCTTACAGAAAGAGGGCTTAAAGGCAATACAAACAATGTAGAATATATATATTCTGACAAGTATTCTGAAGGAGTAGTTGTTACACAGTCAATAGCAAGGGGAACAGAAGTTGCAGTGGGTACTATAATAGATTATGCCGTAAGTCTTGGACCAAAGGATATCGTTCCCGGACCTGAACCTACCACTGAACCAGATGAGCCAGATGAACCAGAGCCTACCGAGGATATTTCATACAGCTATACAGGAAGTGTTACTATAGCTGGCAATCCGTTTGATTTTCCAGATGACACCGGAAGAATTAAGCTTGTATTAAGCCAAGATGGAAGAGAAAAGACCGTCTGGAACGGAACATTGAGTTATGATGACTTCCCTATGAAGTTTGAGTTTGAGGGCTGGAGTGAAAATAATGGTACCGTAACTCTTTATAAAGATGACGAGGCAACAGGCAATTCATATAATGTAGAATTTGAAAAGGTTATAGAATGATGGATGGTAAAATAGTACGTGGCATAGCAGGGTTTTATTATGTACACACAAAGGATGCAGGAATATTTGAGTGCAAGGCAAAAGGAGTATTTAGAAATAACAATATAAAGCCTCTCGTTGGAGATAATGCCAGCCTTGAAATACTGGACAAAGAAAAAAGACTTGGAAATATTATTGCAATACTTCCCAGAAAAAATGAAATTATACGTCCTGCTGTTGCTAATGTCAGTCAGGCAACAGTTATAATTGCTGCATCATATCCTAAACCAGACCTTAATTTGCTTGACAGATTCCTGCTTATGATGAAGATGCAGAATATACCAACAGCAATATGTTTTAATAAGGCTGATGATGTAGAACCAGAAGGGCTTTTATTGCTTGCTAAACATTACAATAATAGTGGATGTATGGTCTATATAACAAGCACAGTAACAGGTGATGGAATTGTAGAATTTAAGGAAAGCCTTAAAGGAAAGACTACTGTGCTTGCTGGACCATCTGGCGTTGGAAAGTCATCTGTAATAAACAAATTGTTTCCAGAAGCACAGATGTCTGTTGGTGATATTAGTAACAAAATAAAACGTGGCAAACACACTACTAGACATTCAGAACTTTTAAGCCTTGGAGATAACACATATGTTATGGATACCCCAGGTTTTACATCGCTAAGACTTATGCCAACAGAAAAGGAAGAACTGAAAGAGTACTATCCTGAATTTCAGCCTTACATCGGCAAATGTCGATTCCTTGGATGTTCACATATTAGTGAGCCCGGATGTGCTGTAAAAGATGCGGTAGAAAATAAAAATATTTCACAAAGCAGATACAATAATTACAAACAGTTTTACGAAGAAATAAGCCATATTAAAAAGTATTAATATCTAAATTTACAATATGAAAATGGAGGAAAATAATGAGTGAAATTGCACCATCTATATTAGCAGCGGATTTTAATAGACTGGGAGAACAGATAAAGGAAGTTTCACTTGCAGGAATAAAAATTCTTCATATAGATGTTATGGATGGTATGTTCGTTCCATCCATATCATTTGGTATGCCATTAATTGAATCAATAAGAAAAGAAAGTAACTTGTTTTTTGATGTACATCTTATGATAAAAGAACCGTGTAGATATTTAAATGAATTTGCAAAGGCAGGGGCAGATGGAATTACAGTTCACAAGGAAGCTTGCAGTGATTTAAGAAAAACGTTATCAAGCATAAAAGAACTTGGCATATCTCCATCTGTTTCGATTAATCCAGAGACATCTGTAGATGCGATAAAAGATGTGCTTGACATGGTAGATATGGTGCTTGTTATGAGCGTTAGCCCGGGTTCTGGCGGTCAGCCATTTAGTCCTGCTGCACTGAATAAGGTAAAAAAACTTGACATTATAAGAAAACAGCGAAAGCTTGATTATAAGATTGAGATTGACGGCGGAGTAAATAAAGAAAATATTGGCAGTATAGTAAAAAGCGGTGCGGATATACTTGTTTCAGGCACAGGGGTATTTAATGGAATAATATCGGAAAATATTCATTCCTTAAATAAAAGTATGGAGATTAATTTATGATTGGAAGAACTCTTATTATTGGCGGTGGAAGTATTGATTATGGCTTTGCACAAAAATATCTTGCAGAACAGAAATTTGACAGTATAGTGTGTGCTGATTCTGGTCTTGATGCAGCGAACAAACTTGGACTAAATGCCAACTTTCTGATGGGGGATTTTGACAGTATAAAAGAAGAGACTCTGTCAGAATTTATGGAAACAGATTCTTTAAATAATAGTACAAAGTATATACAGTATCCTAAAGAAAAAGATTATACTGATATGCACCTTGTACTGGATTGGACAGTGAGTCAAAATCCGTCTGAAATTATTATACTTGGTGCAACTGGCGGCAGACTTGACCACTTTATCGCCAATGTAAATATACTAATGCTGCCATTAAAAAATAATATACCAGCATATATAGTTGACAAATACAACAAGCTGTGTCTAATTGATGGCAAATACCAAATTAAAAGAAATAATTTATGGGGGAAATATATATCCATATGCCCATTGACAGAAAAAGTCACAGGTGTATGCCTTAATGGTTTTAAATATCCTCTTGTTGGAGAGACACTGGAAATAGGAGGCAGCAGAACAGTCAGTAATGAAATTTCCAGCGAGGCAGACGAAGCCATAATTTCCTTAAAACATGGTATATTAATAATAATTGAATCAAGGGACAACTAATGGCAAGCTAAACGTTACCATAAAACCACCATATGGACTGTGGCAAGCAATGACAGTGCCGCTATGTGAAGATACAATTTGTTTAACAATCAACAGACCTAAGCCATGCCTTTGGTCTGTTGCACTTTCATCACAGAACATATAGTGTGGTGCATTGTTAATTTTATCAATTTGACTGTCTGTTGCTCCTATGCCATCGTCAGCAATCTCTATAATTGCACAGCTTTGTTTTTCACTGTTCATTGCCATTGCAACTTTGACAAATATTTTGCAGCCTTGTTCATTGTGGTTAATACTATTCCATATAAGATTATTTATTGCTCGTTTTACAAGCTCTTTATCAATGTTCACATTACACAATATTTGTCGTGTATGCTTTATGATTATCATGTTTACTTTTAAACTTAGGATAGCCCGCATGTTCCCTGAAAAACTTCTGATAAGCGGAATCCA
>CANOID010000164.1 GCA_947565985.1 uncultured Lachnoclostridium sp. | reverse complement strand
TGGATAATTTCAGACAAAGAAAGTTCCATTACTGTAGAATCAACAGAAGATGGAATTAAAATTTATAATAATCCTATTGGAATACTTACTAATAACCCTCCATTTAATGAACAGATGTTTAACCTTAATAACTTTATAGCACTGTCACCAGAACAGCCTAAAAACCATTTTTCAGACAAAATAGACTTGCATACTTACAGCAGAGGTATGGGAGCACTTGGATTGCCCGGGGATTTATCGTCTCAATCACGCTTTGTTAGAGCATCATTTGTAAAGTTAAATTCTAAATCTGGTAATTCAGAAAGTGAAAGCATAAGCCAATTTTTTCATATACTTGGCTCTGTAGACCAACAGCGTGGATGCTGCAAATGTGAAGATGGAGAATACGAGATTACAATTTATACCTCATGCTGCAATGCAGATAAAGGCATTTACTACTATACAACGTATGAAAACCACCAAATTTCGGCAGTAAAAATGTACAATGAAAACATAGACAGCAATATATTAACAAGATACCCCTTAATTAAAGGAGAACAGATAAGATTACAAAATTAAAAACAATATCCCAGTATTTATAAAACTATAAATACTGGGATATTGTATTAGTCATTGGTTATTTCATCATTTGTAACTCGACTGATATGCATTGCCAAATACCCTATTTCTACCTTATCTATTTTACATTTTAGGCTGCGTCCTATCTCATCACACACTATAGCTGCCATTTTAAATTCTTCTGGAAACTTAACTTCCATATAGTCATTCATATTAAGCTTCAGCTTTTCGCCACTGATAGCCCTTGCAGCCATATAACGTACATGGTTCATAAGACGATTATAAGATAATGACATAATATCAATTTTCTTTTGTGTTTTTTGCTCAACCAGTGAAATGCAGTCTCTAACTACTCTTGCAATCTGCATAGACTGCGAAACTTTTTCATCATTAATAGCTGAATGAATATGCAATGCAATATACCCGACTTCATGTTCATCAATTTCTACACCCAGTCGCTCTAAAAGCATTGGTATAATACACTGTGCCACTTTGTATTCTTTATAAAATAGTACACGGATATCATCTGTCAGCGGGTTACTAATCTGCTCATGTTTTTTAATACGCTTTACAGCAAATTCTATATGGTCAGCCATTGGAAAAAGTATAGACCTGTCAACTTGCCCAAAAACTGTCTCTGCTTTATTTAATACTTCATTGGCAAGCTCAAGGCAGACAGGAGGTACAGTTTGGACGATTTCCATAGCATCTCCTCTCTCCGTCACTTCTTGTAAGGAATACAATGTATCTCCAGACCTAATTTCCACATCTTCACCAGATTTTTTTCCAAAGGCAGCTCCTTTTCCTACAACTAGATATTCCTTGTTGTTATCTTTATTTATTACAAGCATTGAATTATGGTTCAAAACTTTTTTTATTTTATACATAGACAACTCACCCGCATTTAGTTTATTCGTAGATATCAATAGCTAAAACTGCGTCCCCTGCTTGAACATCTCCTTCTTTTAACAAACGGATTTTTTGATTATCTTCTAATTCAGTGCACAGTATTGGTGAAACAATCGATGGTGCATTATTTTTTAAATAATCTAAATCCAGTTTTAACATAGGCTCGCCTTTCTTAACTTTTTGCCCATTCTCTACAAATACCTCAAATCCTTTCCCATTCAGTTTTACTGTGTCAATTCCAACATGAATCAGAATACTTATTCCTGAGTCAGTGATAAATCCTATTGCATGTTTTGTTTCAAATACAAAACATACTTCCCCATCTTCAGGTGCTCTTACTATAGAATCTGTAGGTGTTACAACTATTCCATCTCCCATCATTCTGCCAGCAAATGCTTCATCTGGTGCTGTTGATAAATCTGCGGCTATACCTTTCATTGGGCTGGAGATAATAACAGACCTAGCTACTTTTGTTTGTTTTTTCTCTTCTTCTTTTGTACTTTTCTTTTCTTCATCTGGTTTGTTTTCTTCCTTACTAATATATTCCTCATCAGGTGCTTTTTCTAAATAATCTTCAAGATTTGATTTAATCACTGTTACATGAGGTCCATATATAACCTGTACACCATTTCCCTTATGCACAACTCCTGATGCACCAGTGGATTTTAATAAAGCATCATTAACCAGTTCTGCATTATGCACTGTACAGCGCAGTCTTGTTGCACAGCAATCTACATCACTAATATTTTTCTTACCGCCAAGCCCTCTTGTAATTATTATGCTCACTTGGTCAGATTCAAAATCCCCATTACCTCCAGTTTTATTTCCTTCTTTGCGTGCATTTACATCTGCTTTTGTAAATAACTTAGTTTCTGTATCGTCATCTTCTCTTCCCGGTGTTTTAAAATTAAACTTCTTAATTAAAAATGTAAAAGTAATATAATATAAGAAAAAATATACAATTCCCGCTGGAATTATTCTCATCCAGCTAGTCTTTTCATTCCCCTGCAATATACCGAATAAAAATAAGTCCAAAAAACCACCTGAAAATGTAAGTCCCACTGCAACATTCATTATATGAGCAAGCATATAAGCAGAACCTGCGAGAATAACCTGTACTGCAAATAAAACAGGAGCAACAAACAAAAATGAAAATTCCAGCGGTTCAGTTATACC
This sequence comes from uncultured Lachnoclostridium sp., assembly GCA_947565985.1. Taxonomy (GTDB): domain Bacteria; phylum Bacillota; class Clostridia; order Lachnospirales; family Lachnospiraceae; genus Butyribacter. The sequence goes on along the minus strand of CANOID010000164.1, from coordinate 569 downwards.
TGTCATCATACATGCCAGTGCAGCAGACAAAAGCAGTCCTCCAGCAGCCTTTTTCTTCTCTGGTTTTGCACACTGATACATAGCCAGTGCTGCTCCCGGAAGCCCAAATATCATAAAGATAAATTCACCTGAGAAATATCTTGTTGCATCTGCACTAAAGTGTGCGACATTTGCAGAATCTGCTAACTGTGCAAAGAAAATATTCTGACCACCCTGTATAGTTTGACCTGCCACTTCCATAGTTCCACCTACAGCAGTCTGCCAGAAAGGCATATAGAATACATGGTGCAATCCAAACGGAATCAATGCTCTTTTAATTAATCCGAATATAAGTGTACCTATATATCCACTTCCTGTTACTAATCCACCTAAAGCATAAATACCATTCTGTACAACTGGCCAAACAAAATACAGTGCAATTCCTACAAACATATAAACTATAGTAGAAATAATAGGAACAAATCTTGTCCCGCCAAAAAATGACAATGCATTTGGCAGGGTAATTTTGTAAAACTTATTATGTAATGCCGCAACTCCAAGACCTACAATAATACCGCCAAACACACCCA
>CANOID010000163.1 GCA_947565985.1 uncultured Lachnoclostridium sp. | reverse complement strand
GTGGATTTATAAGATATGCCGCAATAGAAAGGTCAAAAATATTGTATGCTCCAGATATTCCAAGTGACAGTGTTTTATCAGGTGATGTTAAGTGCAGACTATTTTTGTAATTAATAATAGCAATATTATTAATGCTTGCTGCAATTTTTTTATATAATTCTATTATAAAGGCTCCCGAAATCTTATCATTTTTAAGCATACACGCTGTTTCACACACACTGTCCGATTCATAGCTTATACCAAAACCATAGAATAAATATCCTGTGTCTTTTTCATCAGTGCAAAAAGAAAAACTTAGCTGTCCTTCGATTTTTTTATGCTTTTTCTTATCTGCACCAGCACTGCTCCACTCATCTCCTATAAAAGCAATTCCTACGACGTTCGGTTTTGTCTTTATAAGTTTATCCACAAAGATTTTGGCTGATTTTACATCACTAATATAAGACAATTTTTGTGGTTTTGTATCAACAAACGGTAAAGTATCTGTAGATGTAGAAAAATGCTTAAAAAGAGAATGGAGTTCAAGTTTTTTAATCCATTCAAAAGCAGCAGGTGTAAAAAGATTATCTAGTTTTGCATTTTCCAGCGAAAAATTAATATCACAGTCAATTTTAATTGTCGCAAGCTTCTTACTAATAAAAGCAAGGTCTTTATTTTCACGCAAAAGCGTTTGTACTCTTTTTGGTGTAACTTCATCTATATGAGCGTAAGCTTCTTCTACAGATGGAAACATCGCAAGTATTTTTACTGCAGTCTTTTCTCCTATGCCCGGAACTCCCGGTATATTATCGGAAGTGTCACCCATAAGCCCCTTTAAATCTATAATTTGAGAAGGTGTTACACCATATTTATCTATTACATCTTGTGCATAGTATTCCTCAACTTCTGAGCCTCCTTTTTTAGTCTTTGGAATGCTTATCTTTACTTTATCCGAAGCAAGCTGCAAAAGGTCTCTATCTCCAGATACAACTGTAACTGCCTTACCTTCATTTTCTGCATTTTTAGCTATTGTGCCAAGGATATCATCTGCTTCCACGCCACCTTGAAGTATGACAGGCACTTCCATAGATTTAAGCACTTCTTGAATAATGGGCACTTGTTCTCTAAGTTCTTCAGGCATAGGTTTTCTTGTACCCTTATATTTAGAATATATTTCATGCCGAAATAATGGTTGGTGTACATCAAATGCAACAGCCAGAAAATCTGGCTGTTCTTCATCAAGTATTTTAAACATTATATTAAGAAACCCATAAACTGCATTTGTATTTAAGCCTTCTGAATTAGTCAGGATGGGCAGAGCGTAAAAAGCCCGGTTTAATATACTATGCCCATCTATAAGTACTATTTTTTCACTCATTATTAACCTCATTTCCACGCCGCAGGAAAAACTGCTACAAAAGCAGCACAAGTCCTGCACATATTGCAATTAGCAGCAGAATTTTCTCACCTCGCAGTATTTTATACTGTAAAATATAATGTTCTGCTTCATCTAGCTGTCTTTCTGAATCAATTGTAAACTCTGCCTTACTATTATCATTTTCCAGATAACGCATACCCATAATCATAGTATAATAAAAATCATATTCTTCATAGCAGTTTTCACATTGTCTTATATGTTCAAGAAATGCTTTTAACTCCTTATAGTCCAATTCCTCATCAATAAATGGGATAAACTTATTTTCTACATCCTTACACTGCATATGCATACTACGCCTCCCATTTTACACTGCTTCCATTATTTCCTTTAGTTACCACAAGCTTATCTGGTATCTGTTCTTTTAATTCAGAAACGTGTGATATCACTCCAACAAGCCTGTTGTTTCCTGCAAGTTCTAAAAGCACATTTACAGCCTTATTTCTTACATCATCACTAAGTGAACCAAAGCCTTCATCTATAAACATAGTATCAAGCTTTGTTTTGCCAATAGTATTCTGTACAATATCTGCCATACCAAGTGCCATTGAAAGCGATGCCATAAATGTTTCACCACCTGACAGTGTGTGTGCATCCCTTACCTTGCCGGTCAGTGGATTATAGACATCAAGCTCAAGCCCTGTTTCACCTTGTCCACCCATACCTATATCACGACATTTAAGCAAAAACTTTCCTGATGCCATATTAGACAGCCTTATATTTGCTGCTTGTATAATCTGTTTAAAATATTGCCTCTGTATATAAGTTTGGAAACGCACCTTTCCATTGGCAGTCTCATTAAGTGATTTAATGACCCTTAACTTATCTGAAAAAGCAATACGCTCCTGCATCAACACACTAAGTCTTTCCATTGTCTTATTATTATTCTGTATACAAAAATTATATCTTTCCAGTTCACTTTTTATACCAGACAGTGAAGCACCAATATCCGAAAACTTTTGCTCAAGTTTATCGAGATTTATTTTTGTTGTATCGTCTAACTGTGCCATTATAGTTTTAATGCCTGTATCAGCCTTTACACAGTTTTGTTTATATTCATTTATCTGCTCTTCTATCTCTTTAATTGCTTTTGTGCTGACTATAGAATTTTTGTATTCAGAAACACTTTTAAAGCCATTTTCCCTAAATGTACTTTCAAAAGTTTTCAGTAATTCTTCTAGACTTTTAGAATACTCTTCAATCTGACTTTTAGACTCCCTAATTGCCCCTTGGACAGAAGTAAGCTGTTTTTGTATGTCTTTAAATTCCATATCTGCTTCTCTATGCTTTTTTTCAAGCATATTTAACTGAATATCACATTCTTTAAGACTTTTTTCTGCTTCTTCTTTAGTATTATATACAAAGGATGCCTTTAGTGTTTCTATTTCCTTTTTTAAGCCTTCCACTTTAACTTCTAACTGATGTATTTCATATTCCTTGCTTTCAATACACTCCTCTGTTTTATTTTGCTTGCTTTCTAATCTTTTCAGTTGTTTCTGTTCTCTCTCCCTTTCTGCTATTCCTTTTTTCAGTTCTTCAAGCCTCTCTATTATACTGCTTTTTTTATCAGAAATTAAGACCTCTTTTTCTTTTATAAATTTATCTGAAATCAAAACCTGAGTGCAGCCTAAAAGTTGTACTATGTATTCATTTAACACTGCTTCTTCTGCAGCAAGTTCACTTTGCAAGACCTCGGTTTCTTTCTGAATATCGTCCTTAATAGTTTCACACTTCTTCTCCGCTGCTGCCGCTTTTTTTACCATATCCGCTGTAACAGCGTCCTTTGGCATACTTGCCACTCGGGGATGGTCTATAGAACCACATACTGG
>CANOID010000162.1 GCA_947565985.1 uncultured Lachnoclostridium sp. | reverse complement strand
GGAATGAAACATAAAAGTTTTATTTATAACTTTTTATAAGTTTTCAGTAACGGCTTAAAAACGTTATGAAAGTTTTAATAGTCGGAAGTGGCGGACGTGAACACGCCATTGCATGGAGTGTATCACAGAGCAAAAGGGTGGATAAGATTTACTGTGCACCGGGTAACGGAGGAATATCTGAAATTGCGGAGTGTGTAAGTATAGCTGCAATGGAATTTGACAAACTGGCAGATTTTGCACAAGACAATGAAATAGACCTTACAATAATTGGTATGGATGACCCACTTGTAGGCGGAATTGTAGATGTATTTGAAGAACGTGGTTTAAAAGTGTTTGGACCACGTAAAAATGCAGCAATAATTGAAGGCTCGAAAAGCTTTTCAAAAGACCTTATGAAAAAATACAATATTCCTACATGTCACTATGAAACATTTACATCCCCAGAAGAGGCATTACTATACCTAGAAAATGCAGAATTTCCGATTGTATTAAAAGCAGATGGACTTGCACTTGGCAAAGGTGTTTTAATATGCAATAACCTTGAAGAAGCAGAAGCAGGCGTTACAACGATTATGCTTGACAAACAGTTTGGAGCTGCTGGAGATACGATTGTAATTGAGGATTTTATAACAGGACAGGAAGCTTCTGTACTGTGTTTCTGTGATGGCACGCATATTAAACCTATGACAAGTGCACAGGATCACAAGCGTGCAAAAGATGGTGACCAAGGGCTTAATACAGGTGGCATGGGTACATTTTCGCCTAGTCCGTTTTATACTGAAGAAATACAAAAATTCTGCGAGGAAAATATTTATCAAGCTACAATGGATGCTATGAAAGCAGAGGGAAGGGATTTTATCGGCATACTTTTTGTAGGGCTAATGCTTACGGAACAAGGACCGCGTGTGCTTGAGTACAATGCAAGATTTGGAGACCCAGAGGCACAAGTAGTACTTCCACGTATGAAAAATGATATATTAGATGTAATAGATGCCTGTATAGATGGGAAACTTGATACCATAGACCTTGAGTTTGAAGATAATGCAGCTGTATGTGTCGTGCTTGCATCAGATGGTTATCCTGAACACTATGAAAGAGGCAAGCTTATAACAGGGCTCGAAAAATTTGATGGCAAAGATGGTTATTATGCATTCCATGCTGGAACTAAGAAAACTGATAAGGGCATTGTGACAAATGGCGGCAGGGTTATTGGTATTACTGCAAAAGGAGCAACACTTAAAGAGGCTAGAGCAAATGCATATAAGGCAACAGAGTGGGTGGAATTTGACAATAAATATATGCGAAGCGATATTGGAAAAGCTATTGATAAAATAGATGAAATGAAAGAATAATATATTTTTATTAGGAGGAAAGAAATGTATTCATTTGACGAAGTTAAGAATTTTGACCCAGAAGTAGCAAAGGCTATAGAACAGGAAACTAACAGACAGAGGGAAAACATTGAACTTATTGCTTCTGAAAACCTTGTAAGCAAGGCTGTTATGGCAGCGATGGGAAGCACACTTACCAATAAATATGCAGAAGGATATCCAGGAAAAAGGTATTATGGTGGCTGCCAGTATGTAGACATTGCAGAAGACCTTGCAAGAGACAGAGCAATGCAGCTTTTTAACTGCACATATGCCAATGTACAACCACACTCAGGTGCACAGGCAAATATGACTGTATTTTTTGCACTTATGGAGCCAGGTGACACATTTATGGGCATGAACCTTGACCATGGTGGGCACTTGACGCATGGAAGTCCTGTAAATCTTTCGGGGAAATACTTTAATTGTGTTCACTATGGAGTAAATAACGATGGATTTATTGACTATGACGAAGTAGAAAAGATTGCAAAAGAGTGTAAACCAAAGTTAATTATAGCTGGTGCGAGTGCATATGCACGTAAAATTGATTTTAAACGTTTTCGTGAAATTGCAGACAGTGTGGGTGCATATCTTATGGTTGATATGGCACACATTGCAGGACTTATTGCTGCAGGATACCATGAAAGCCCAATTCCATACGCACATGTAACCACAACTACTACACATAAGACTCTTCGTGGTCCGCGTGGCGGAATGATACTTGCAAGCAAGGAATTTGCAGAAGAACATAAACTTAATAAAGCACTATTTCCGGGAATACAGGGCGGTCCACTTATGCACGTTATTGCAGCAAAGGCAGTATGTTTTAAGGAAGCACTGGAACCTTCATTTAAAGAATATGGCAAAAACATTATTGAAAATGCACAGGCACTTTGCAAAGGTCTTCAAAGCAGAGGCATTAAAATCGTTTCAGGAGGCACTGACAACCATCTTATGCTGGTAGACCTTGCGGACAAAGGACTTACAGGTAAAGAAGTTGAAAAGTGGCTTGATGATGCACATATAACCTGTAACAAAAACACAATACCAAACGACCCACAGTCACCATTTGTTACAAGCGGAATACGTCTTGGGACAGCCGCAATTACAACAAGAGGATTTAACACAAATGATACAGACAAAGTGGCAGAAGCAATTGCAATGGTTATTGATGACCCAGAAGGCAATACAGCAAATGCAGCGGAAATCGTAAAATCATTGACAGATAAATATCCTCTGTATGAATAAAAATTTTGTTACTATTAATAACGGGGGTAAATAACGGACAATGTCATTAACTTATGTAGTTTTTGTTAAGTTAATGGCATTGAATAATGGAATGAGGTGAAATGCAATGGATATAAGGAAAGCAGTAAGCAAAGATATTCCACAGATAGAGGAGTTGTTGTACCAAGTACATAAAATCCATTCAGACAAAAGACCTGATATTTTTAAACCCGGCGAGAAAAAATATACTACAGAAGAGTTGATAAAAATATTAGATAGCAGTAATACACCAGTGTATGTTGCAGTAGAGGATGATAAAATATATGGATATATATTTTGTATATTTAAACGATTTTATACAAATTCAATGACTGATATAAAAACTCTATATATAGATGATTTATGTGTGACAGAAAGTGCCAGAGGACAAAAAATTGGTTTAAAGTTATACAATTATGTTATTGATATTGCAAAACAGAACGATTGTTACAATATCACATTAAATATATGGGAATGTAATGAAAACGCTAAGAAGTTTTATGATAAATGTGGTCTTAAAATACAGAAATATGGAATGGAGCAGATAATTGGGGGTACTTAACAGTTGAAATAAAATTATAAAAAATTATAAACAGTCTATTGTTTTTATAACATGATATGTAATAATCATGTATAGAGGTGATAAAAATGAAATATTACACAATACATGAAATGACA
>CANOID010000161.1 GCA_947565985.1 uncultured Lachnoclostridium sp. | reverse complement strand
CGGAAGTTTTTGACCGGAAAGTGATTATTCACACGATGGATTCAGATATAGAATATTATGGGAAACTGAAAGACTTGGAGAAAAAGGTAGGAGAAGATTTTTACCGTCCGCATAGGGCATATCTTGTGAATTTTAATTTTATCAAGAAATATGATGCTACAACGATTTATATGAAAAAAGGACAAGCGCTTATGGCAAAACAGAATTATAAGGGATTTGTGAAAAGCTATTTAAGATATAATCAAAGGAAGGGAAGAATGTGAGATGACTGATGGGGTTGACTGGAACAGTTTCACGCAGGCGGTTTTTGTGATAGAACTTTTGATTGCTGGGTATTGTCTTTACAAGCTTGTAAAGCCATTTTTACGGAGCGTAAAGGTGGCATTTGCAACGGGAGGACTTTATTTTCTGACAATGTTAGTGTTGTATGTCATACCATTGTATTATAATGCGTTTATGGCGTATGCATTGGGGAGTTTTGTGGCGTTTGTGGCGATGTGCGGGATGGAACGTAGAAATTACATTCAGAAGGCTTTTCTCGCAGTCACTTATTTTTCCTTGCGATGGTTCACGGCTACAATGGCAGAACTTTTATATGACAAACTGTATTACTTAGTGTCAAATACCATGTGGTATCAAGAGAATCCCACTATATTTATGCAGTTTATGGTTTATGCCTGTGTTTGTGCACTTCGTGTGGCAATGGTGCTGGTTATTACAATTGTTGCTATCTGCTGTATCATAAAAAGTTATGTATGCAAACATGAACTGATGGCGAAGCGGGAACTGATTATGCTGGTGTTGCCGCCGTTTTTAGGGGTAATAGGATATCAAATCATACACTATTACCGCAATTTTTATATGTCGGAGCATGGAAAACCGCCAGAAGTATATGATATGCTGTTGCTGTTTTACTGTGCAGGAGCAGTAATAGTGGTTGTGATTCTGATTATGCTTTATCAGAGTATCAAGACAGTGCAGGAGGAAAAGTTAGCAAACCAGTTACTTTTCACACAGATTGACAATTTGAAGCGGCATATTGGACAAGTGGAAAATCTGTATCAGGATATTCGCAGTATAAAACATGATATGACAAACCACGTCCTTACACTGGAAAGACTTTATTCAGGGAATCAAACAAATGAAGCAAAAGATTATGTCAGGGAATTAAAGACAGTACTTATTGAAACAATGGGTGAGGTAAAAAGTGGGAATCCTGTAACAGATGTTATTCTGCAGGAATGGAAAACAGAAGCAGAAAAAAAGAAGGTTCGTTTCCAGTGTAATTTCCATTATCCCACAGGTTCTAATATTAATGCATTTGATGTCAGTGTAATATTAAACAATGCGTTGCAGAATGCAGTTGAAAATGTAGGAGGCAGCGGGGAGCTGCATATTTCAATTCTTTCATATCACAAGAATAATGCCTATATGATAGAGATAAGCAACAGCTTTGCAGGAAATTTACAGTGGGATACAGAAAATGAACTTCCGATAACATCAAAGGGTAAAAAAGATAGTCATGGATATGGGTTAAATAATATCCGAAAGATAGCAGAAAAATATTTTGGAGATATTGATTTTGCTGTGAAAAATGAAGAAGTTGTCCTCAGCATTATGCTGATGATGGAGTAAATGATATCTCTTATGCAGGACAAAAGTTAATCTGGCATAAAGGGTATTTTAGATTTACAGCAAAAAAAAGCTGTTCCACAGCATTTTGCTTTATTGTCAAAATAAAAGTGTCGAAAGATTTAAAGGAAATGAAAACTGGATAGATAAATTGGCTATAGGCTTAATACAAATAATGACGGGAAAATGGGGATGATACAGGCAAAATAGATACAAAGGGAGCTATTATAGTCTATAGTCGGTACAAATTTGGACTTAATGGTATAACAAAAAAAGAAAATTTAATTTAAAGGTTAAGGAGGAATAATAAAATGACAATTAACGGTGTCAATGGGGCAAACACACAAATGAAGCAAATAAGTATGAATCAGGCAACAGACTCTTATACCCGGAATATTCAGAACCAGATTGCCAATGCACAAAAACAATTGCAGGAGCTTTCTTCTAACAAGGATATGTCGTTAGAGGAAAAAATGAAGAAGCGGCAGGAAATACAGCAGCAGATTAGTGATTTGAATGTGCAGCTAAGGCAACACCAAATGGAACAGCACAGGGAGAAGCAGCAGGCGAAAGAGTCTTCTATGGATGATGTTATCGGAGCTAGAAATGCTGGAAGCACAAAAGCAGGAAGTAAAAGCATTGGGCTTTCTCAGTCAAGTATGACAGCAATAATGTCTGCGGATAGTTCAATGAAGCAGGCAAAAGTGCAGGGTAGCGTGGCAAAGGAGATGAAGGGCAGAGCGAATGTTTTAAAGGCAGAAATTAAGCAAAGTGGAAGTACAGAGGCTAAGGAAGCGGAGCTAGCGGATATAGAACAGAAAGCCGCAAATGCAACAGCTTCACAGATGAATACGCTTGCGGAAGCTAATAAGGCTGTTGAAGAATCTGCTGCAGAACGCACTGAAAAGAAAACTTTTGATGCAAAAGAGGAAAAAGAGGCTCAGACAGAAGGCAAGACTGAACAGATAACAGACAGCGGTGCACAGGGACAGAACATACAGCCTGCTGAAACAGCCGCTCCGGAAGCTCCAGCAGCACAGGTAGCAGTTTATACCCATGTTGATATCTGCTTGTAAAGAAGGTAAGATATATGTCGAAATTAACAGTTTTAGCAGTAAAGATAACACAGATATGGATTATTCTTTGTTATTTGGCGGTGGTGCTCCCTATATAGATAATGGTATGGGTGAGATAATGGGTGAGATAATATGTCTGACTATGTAATGCTTAAAAACGGAAGCTATGGATAGGGTAGCTCAATAACATAAGGGCTTGTGAGAGAGATTGTAAATAAGAAAGTTATTTATGCATAAGCAACAATGGCGACAAGGGGTAGAACCTTTGTCGCTTTTGTCATGTATGTTGGTTGCTTAAAAATGTATTTCAGCTTTCAGCACATTTAATTATGGAGCAAATTTTGATATAATTTATACAAGGAGGGATGCCTTGATGGTGATTAAATTAGAACAGGATTTATCTTGTGCCGATATTGAAGTGATTATTAAATATGGCAAAGACAGAGAAAATCTCCAACGTATTGTAAAATTATTGAAATCAATTGATATACAGATTAAATGTGATAATAACAGAACGGAGCGAATGGTAAATGTTTCTGATATTTATTATATAGAAAGTGTTGATAAACAAACTTTTGTTTATCTTGAAAGAGAAGTTTATCATACAGATTTCCGTTTATATCAGCTTATAGAGCAACTGAAAAAATATGGTT
>CANOID010000160.1 GCA_947565985.1 uncultured Lachnoclostridium sp. | reverse complement strand
ACCAGTCCACAGCATCTTATATATCATAACCGTACCCATAGAAAAGGTAAAGAATGGTTATGAAAATATAGTATCAAGACCTTGGAGATGGTCTATAAACACTACTACTATATAATACGAGTGAGGTGATTGATATGAGCATTTCTGTTTCATCAGTATCAAGTGATATGTACAATGCATCTTTAACTAAAAGAGTAGCAGATGCCCCAGCAGGTTCTGCTATCGCCCAAAAGCATTTATCACAGGTTAATGGTTATAATCAAGGTGTAAGAAATGGTGAGGATGGGCAAGGTGTTATACGCACAGCGGATGGTGCACTGGCAAGTATTACTGAAAGTTTACAACGTATGAGAGAACTTAGTCTCAAGGCTTCTAATTCAATTTATACCAGTGATGACAAACAGGGTATACAAAAGGAGATTGACCAGTTAAAAGAACATATAACTAGTGTGGCAAGAAATACACAGTTTAATACAAAGAAACTTTTAGATGGCAGCATGGCAGATATGCATCTTGCACTTAATCCTGAAGGTGGCGGTTTGTCAATACGTACCACGGATGCAACATTAGAGGCACTCGGCATTAAAGACTATAGTGTTACAGGTAAGTTTGATATTTCTAAGCTAGATGATGCAATTAGTAAAGTAAATGATGCAAGGGCTTCGCTTGGAGCACAAAGTAGTGCTATTGAGTTTAGTACAAGTGCAGGCAAGGTTTCTTCTGAAAACATGACTTCTTCCCAAAGTAGCCTTGAAGATTTGGATATTGAGCAATATGTAAGTGAGAAGAAGAAAAATGATATAATGCAGCAGTATCAGTATTTTGTGATTGAACAGAGGATGACACAGCAAGAAGATATGGTTACAAAACTTTTAGGTGTATAGATTAATATTTTTGTCTGTGCAATACAAAGTAAATTAAATATTAAATTAATAATTAACCCCACATACATTGATATTCCAAGATATGTGGGGTTTAATTTTTTATAAATGTATCAATTAATAAAATTATATCTTTTCAAGCATTGCTGCAAGTGTTTTTTCATATGTATGACTTTGTCGTACTTTTTTGCAGCCATTTTCCGCAATTTTTTTGCGTTCATCTTCATGTGACAGAAAATATATAATTTTATGATATAAATCTTCTCTGCTGGAAAAACTTACAAAATCTTCTCCATCTGTAAAGTGACGGTTAAAATCATCCTGATAGTTAGTCAAAAGAAAGCCGCCAGCACCCATTATGTCCATTGCACGCAGTGGAACACCACTTTTTATACTACGCAATGTAATATTTAAATTTATTTTGCTGTTTTGAAATACAAGAGGCATTTCATACATATAGTGGACTGTCCCCATATTTTGCACATCTGGTAAGAAAGGAGTAGGAGATGGAGTATACAGCTTAATTGGCATAGCAGCTCTATTTTCAGAAGTAGTTATATGTGGAAGTATCTTGCTAATACCGTTTAATATTTCTGTCCTTTCAGTCTGTGTAATCTTCCTGTACAGAAAATAGTTTGCATATGTATACTGTACAGTTTCCATACCTCCTGGTGTGGTTTCTAGAGGCATAGCTTTTTGCATATTTGCTATAATTTGTGGTGTTAGAGTACTTTCAATAAATGAATAGCCATATACGAGCATCTGTGATGCCATGACACCCTCAAGATATCCACGCGTATGCTCATCAAGTTTAGTCATTCTGTCGTATAAAGTATGTTTTTCTGTATAAAGTGACCCTACAAATGATATGTCTGATTCTACAATTTTTTTCTGCTCAGGTGTTGCTGACATCTTTGAAAGTCTTGTTGCATTTACTGCCATTGGCATATAATATACATTTTTTGCACCTAAGCCATTAAGGTCTTCTGCCATTTGTGAATCAAATATAAATATGCGGTTGCATGGGTTAAAAATTGTCCTTGAATATGTCAGTACAAGTGGATTGTCATAACACCATGATATATATATAATACCTATATCATTACATGCATCTGATATTACAGGAAAATAGTTTGAGGTAAAAATTAAGTCAATACTTTCTGAGCGTATATATTTTTTTAATTCAGATTTATATTTTGGGTCAATACGGTAATTTTTTGGCTCATTTTCATACTGTATAACAGTATGACCAAGCTTTTCAAATGCTTCAGTTATATCCTCTACGCCAAAGCTTTTCCAATGTGGAAACAAAATATTCATAAATTAATTTAGTTTCTCCTTTTTTAACTTGTAGTTGATTCCAAGCCCCATACCAATCAGTGCAAAGAAAATCGGTGAAGTAGCAACACATGAATCATTTGTAATAGCAAGTATCATATATCCTATGGAGCTTACAAATATAGCAACTCCTACTTTAGGAAGATATCCTTCATAGTTGTGTTTCCAGTATAGCTTAAGACTGCTTGCCAAATACCATATAAAGAATGCAAGCATTGCTATCAGTGAAGGAACGCCTGTTTGCACAGCAACCTGTAAATACATACAGTGTGGCTTTGTGATAATTTCATTAACGTGTCCTGAATTGTACATACCTACTAAGTCATTATTTGGAAATACCAGTAAAAATGTGTCAGGACCTGAACCAAGCAGAAAGTATTTTTTCAGCAGTGGCAGAGTGCGTGCCCATATATATCCACGCATATTAGCAAAATGGTAGTGCTTTTCAAGAAAGTCAAGAGATTTTTCCTGTGCTGTAAGTTTCATAAGCGCCATACCAGCTCCAAGTGCATAATATGTCTTATCATTTGCCTTCATAAGATTTGAAAAATACCATGGCTTGCCATCAATAGTAACACCAAAACCATAGAAGCCTTCAGCTCTTACAGATGAAAAAGTAAATGGAAAACGTTCGTCGTTAATTACATAAGTAATTCCATCTTCTGATAAAGTAAATGGTATCTCACTGCCATTTTTATCTGTAACATTAAAAATATCATTCTTGTATTCATCCTGTTCAACCTTAAAGACAATTGTATTGCCTTTATAGTCAATCGTTACATTGTCGTCATTTGTGAAAATATTTTCCAGTGGATATACCTCTTCTGTTGTTGAAAACATAGACTTCATACGGTCTAAAAGTATATTCTGGTTCATTGCATTTATACCAATAAATGCTACTATAAATGTTGCGATAGCAATAACTGTTATTTTCCAGTTTTTAATAAATACTTTACGCATACATAATAACATAATCACTAGTGAAATAATGATTGTGATAATACCAGCACGTGATTGTGATGCGAAAAGTATAAGTATAAGTGATACAGCAAGAAAAGCATAACCAATGCGGTACCATATCTTTTTTGTAGTAAATAAAAGTGCAAAAAGTATTGGTACGATAAGGGTGACATAAAAGCCTACATAGTTAGGGTTATACAGTGTAAGA
>CANOID010000159.1 GCA_947565985.1 uncultured Lachnoclostridium sp. | reverse complement strand
TGTATCGTCTTTGATGCTACTATTGGTATTGATACGTAAAGCCCATTATTAATTGTATATTTTTCATATCCAATTATATCTCCTGAACGCACGGGTGCGGAAAGTTTTTCTGGAAGCTCATAGCTTACTGTTATTATATCGTCTTTGGACATAAGTATATTAAAACTGTCTGTACTTGTACGTTTTATTGGCACTAAAGCTTCTTTGCCATCTGATACTTTTATTCCATGCAGAGGTGTACTAGGTGTTACTGTAGCTTGTTGATAACCTTTAAAACCATAGTCCATAAGTTTTCTTGTGTCCGACCATTTATAGCTTTTGTTAGGAGGCCAGCCACACGCAAGAACGGATGATATAAGCGTTACATTATTTCTTCTAGCAGCTCCACAGAAACAGTACCCCGCATTGCCAGTAAAGCCCGTTTTTATTCCAATAGCCCCACTATAACTTGTAAGAAAAGCATCTTTATTATTTACGGAATATGTACGTGTATTGTCATAATTTGAAAACTGATGTGAAGGTGTCTGTATTATTTCCATAAAATCTTCATTCTGCACTGCATAAGAAGCGATGCAGCAAAGTTCATATGCAGTAGTGTAGTGTTGGTCTGCATCAAGTCCGTTTGGTGTTACAAAATGTGTGTTGCCAAGTCCAAGTTCTTCGGCTTTTAGATTCATAAGTTTTGCAAATCCTTCAACGCTACCGCCTATATGTTCAGCTATTGCAACGGCTGTATCATTATGCGATTCAAGCATAAGTGAATATAATAAGTCCTGTAGCTTAAATCTTTCTCCTGCTTTCATATTAAGTTGCACATCTGGCATTGAGGCTGCATTTTGTGAAGCTGTAACAATACTGTCCATATCTCCATTTTCAAGTGCAATAATACAAGTCATTATTTTTGTAGTGCTTGCCATTGGAAGCTTCATGTCTGCATCTCTTGATGTAAGTATTCTGTTACTGTCTGCATCAATCAAACAATAAGCTTTAGCATACATATTTGATGGTTCTGTGTCAGACGCAGTAATGCCAAGATTTTCTGATGTAATCGTCTGTGGGGAGACTGGACTTGTTTCCTCAGTCTGGCAGAAAGGTGCAAAACCGGAAAGAAAATCTTTTGTATCATTTATGTATGCTAGTGAGAGAAGTATAAGGCATATAGAATATATAATACTACTTAACAGTTTTTGCATAGGAACCTCCATTCATTATACAAAACAATATATGATTTCATTTCTAAAATATGAGTTCTTATATGTTGAAATATAAAATCTAAGGTGCTATAATCCCATTATATCAATGTAACCAGCAATGCTCTGGTTAATTAAATCGGGAGGATAACAATGTACAATATTTTAAAGGATTTTCTGGAACCTAACCAGATAGCTATAGCTGGTATTCTTGTAGCATTTGTGCTTACTTTTGTTGGTCTTAAATTCCCATTTTCATTCTTGCCAGTAGACCATGGCAGAGAATTTGCAGTTAATGGTGCACTTTCTAAAGGAAAAACGAGAGGTGTCGGTTTTACATTTGTATTGGTATTTGTAGCAAGTTCACTTTTATTTATGCCTATTGGCAGGGAGTACATAATATACTGTATACTAATTCTCGCAGTAATGTTAAGCGGATATTTGGATGATGCTGCTAAGACACCTTGGAATGAGTATAAAAAAGGAATTATTGATTTAGCTATTGCGGCAGTAACTGTATGGACATTTGTAAATTTTAATCCAGATTTATTAGAAATTAAGATAGGAAGCATACTCATAGATATACCAGCTCCTCTTTACATTGTATTGGGCATTGTACTTTTATGGGTATCTATAAATGTTACAAATTGTTCAGATGGCGTTGATGGACTGTGTGCGGGGCTTAGTTGTGTTGTAATTTCTTCATTTTCGGTGATATTTGCAACAGAACTTGGATATTATGTAATTTCAAACTTTATATTTGTATCAGTGCTTCTTGCCTATCTTTATTTTAACTCATCTCCAAGTAGTATGCTTATGGGTGATGCTGGTTCAAGGGCATTGGGATTTTATATTGCTTTAATTACAATGAAAACTGGGCATCCTCTGATTTACATACCACTTGCACTTGTACTTATATTGGATGGAGGACTAGGGCTTGTCAAAGTGTCATTAAAAAGATTTTTAAAGATATCAATAATGAAAGATATAAGAACCCCGCTCCACGACCATGCAAGGAAAAATAAGGGCTGGTCTGATACGCAAGTCGTAACAAGGTATATAATAATGCAGATAATATGTGCTGTTATTGCATGTATTTTTGTGTCAGTACATTAGGCTTTAAAGGCTAGGGGAGGAAACATAGATTATGGTAAGAAGAACAATACTTATTGTGACAGCAAACGGAGAGGATAGAAGGAGTTTAGTAAACTTATTAAACGATGACTACAGTATTCTTGAGACAGATGTAAATGCTAGTGTTATAAGTATTGTAGAAGCAAATATTAGTACAGTTAATGCGGTCATATTGGATATAAATTTTAATATCCAGTATGGTCTTAGTCTGCTTGTTACTTTAAAGAAAAGTAAAAATACGTCTAAGATTCCTGTTATATTTATTGCAGGAATAGCTGACGAAATGACAGAGCTTGATGTATTAGATGCAGGTGCAAGTGACTATTTGCGAAAACCCTATAATTCAATAGTACTTAAAAAACGTCTTTATAATGTCATTAAGCTTAGTGAAAATACATCTATAGCAACACACTGCAAAAAAAAACATCTGGATTATGTATATACAGAAAAAGTATTTTGTGAAAAAGTGGATAAACTTCTCAAAGAAAATCCTATAACTGACTATGCACTTGTCTACTCTGATGTAGAGAATTTTGGGCTTATACGGGATTTATTTGGTGAGAATGCAGGCAATAATATTCTTATGTACCTGACAAGGGTGTTTAAACACTTTATGGGCATTGATGAGGTTTGTGGGTATCTGGGAACAGGTCATTTTGTGCTTTTTTTAAGATATAATAAAAAAAATTTAGATGAAAACCTTGAATCAACTGTGAAAGTTATTAATGATTTTCCAATTAATATGACTATAAGATTAGTATTTGGCGTTTATAAAATCGAGGATAGAAGCATAACTGTACAGGCTATGTACAGCAGAGCTATATTGGCAGCAGATGCAGTTAAAGGAAAATATGGACATCATGTAGCATACTATGATGAAAAAATTTGGAAAAGGCAGTTACATGACCAAGAAATTATTAACTGTATGGAAGATGCCATTAAGGAAAAACAGTTTAAAGTTTATTTTCAGCCTAAATATGAGCTGGATTCAGAAAAAATTGCGGGAGCAGAAGCACTTGTACGCTGGCAGCATCCAGAAAAGGGATTTATGAATCCAGCGGAATTTATTCCTCTGTTTGAAAAAAATGGATTTATTACAGAACTTGATAAATTTGTGTGGGACACTGTATGTGGATATATAGAAAGATGGATTAAAAATGG
>CANOID010000158.1 GCA_947565985.1 uncultured Lachnoclostridium sp. | reverse complement strand
GTTTCTTTTCTGCAGGCTTTGCTTTCCTGCTTTTTGTATCATGACGTGTAGTTCTTGCTCTGTGTGTATCTCTCTTACTTCCAGATTCTTCTGGGGGTTCAACATCATAATAACTTTCATTACCAGCCTTGTCCATATTATCACTCACACCACCATTTTTTATAATATCTGTCTGTGTATCAGCATCTTCATCCATGTATTCTGAAACATCCAGTTTTTTATTATTGTTCATTATATGTATCTGCCCTATTATGTCGTTTTGCCCTTTTCTTTCTAATACAGTTTTTTCATGAAACATGGCTTTTTCATCGTCTGTTGCTTCCCACCTGCGGACAATATCAAGACGAAACTTCCAACCAAAGGCAAACATAAGGCTTTCTACAACTATAACTGCATATTTCTCGGCTACGGAGCTTACAAGCAAATTGACTGACTTCTCTATAAGCACGCGCTTACGCCACTGTTCTCTTTTATTACATTCAAAAAATGCAGATACAATATTCTTATCATATGCAAGCTTTAAAAGGAGCATTTCGCTATCCACATTGCTATATAAGCTAGAATATTTTTGAAGAAATGCCCTTTCATCACGAAGTATGTTCTCATTGCCATCTATAAGCTTACTAATATGTATCAACATTGAATGAGGATATACAGGTTCAATTATGACTGTGTTATTCATGTTAAACCTCCATATATATGCTCAAATTTAATGTCTACTGCTAGATATATTACTGTACCATTTTCAGTATAGTTTCTTTACCACTATTTGCCTGTGCAGCCATTGAAATGCCAGCCTGCTCAATAATATTTGAAGTTGCTACTATTACCATTTCATCTGCTAAATCCGCATCACGTATAAGAGATTCAGAAAACTGTGTATTCTCAGATGAGTTAGTAGCATTTGCAAATGCATGGTCAAGTCTATTGGATATTGCACCCATTTTAGAACGCTCATGGTCTACCTTATCTATGGCATAATCAACAAGGGCTATAGATTCAGTAGCGACTTTATGGTCTGATACATTGACACCCCTTGTCTTAAGTATCTGTGTATCAAGCATCGGCAGAGCTACAGTTACAGTGTGGTCTGTATCTGCTCCTACCTGAAATGAAAAATTATCCTTTCCTTCATCACTGTCTTGGACATCGCTTTCATATATATCATCTGTTCCAGAACCTCTTAACAACTTAATTGTATTAAATTCTGTTTCACTGGTTATTCTGTCTATTTCATTGTTAAGGGCATCTATTTCCATCTGTATGCTTTCTCTGTCCTCAGCAACATTGGTATCATTGGCACCCTGTACACAGAGTTCTTTCATCCTGTGCAGTATTAAATTGAGTTCATTCATTCCTGCATCAGCAGTTGCTATCATGTTTTGACCATCTTGGGAGTTTCTGCCAGCCTGATTAAGACCTCTTATCTGCCCACGCATTGCCTCTGAAACTGTAAGACCAGAAGCATTATCTGCTGCCTTATTTAATTTATAACCACTAGAAAGTTTTTCTATGGCACTCCTTTTGTTTTTATCTGTTATATTTAACTGCCTCGCCACATATCTGCCGGGCGTATTTTCAATTTCTACAACCATATTAATTCCTCCTTGAATAAAAGCATAAAGCATCCGTTCTTTTATATAGTACCTCGTATATTATATCGGCTTTTTTAACAACATAATTATAGGTTTGTTTATTTTATTTATAGTCTTCTACATTTGCTGCTATATCAGCAAAAAGCTTAAGCCTGAGATTTTGTACGGATTTTACTGCTTCTTCTATAGGAACTATTGTCTTTACAGATTTATCTCTTGTAGTAATTTCCACAGAAGATTCTTTTAAATTACGAGGACTTACAGTTACACGTATTGGTGCACCAATAAGGTCTGCATCAGAAAACATTGCACCGGGTCTTATCTCTCTATCATCATAAATTGCTTCAATGTTATTATTCTTTAAATCTTTATATAGACTGTCTGCTACTTTCTTTGTTTCCTCGTCATCTGCACGCAGGCAGCATATCTGCACTTCCCAAGGTGCAATTGAAATAGGCCATATTGGACCGTATTCATCGTGGTGTACCTCACATACAGAGGCTGCAAGTCTTCCAACACCTATACCATAGCATCCCATAATTGGATAGTGACTCTCTCCGTTTTCATCTGTGTACTGCATATTCATAGATTCTGTATACTTTGTACCTAACTGGAATATATTTCCAACTTCGATACCACGTTTAATGGTTATAGCTGATTTACCACAACAAGGACATATACCATTTTCCTTTATCTTAGAAATATCAACATAATTGACATTTACTAAATCTCGTTCAAGATTAAGACCTGTATAATGATATCCCTCTTTATTAGCTCCTGCCACAATGCTGCCAATACCTTTTAATGACACGTCAATATACACTTCTGCCTCATCTGAAATACCATAAGGGCCTATATAACCAGCTACAAGACAATCTTCTTCTGTTATTTCAGCAGTGTGAACTTCCTCACCTACAAGGTTTCTTAGCTTTGTTTCGTTTACCTCGTAATCGCCACGTACAAATGCAACCACAAATTTATCATCGGCATTTTTCTGATATACAACTGCCTTACATGATGTCTTTACATCGCTTTTAAGAAAAGCACATACATCGTCAATTGTCTTGCAGTTTGGGGTTTCAATACATAAAAGCTCTGCACTGTCACAAGCCCCTGAATTGTCCACTTCATTTTTAGCTGCTTCCATATTGGAACGATAATCACATTCATTGCATATTACTATTGAATCTTCACCTATAGGCGTTAAAAGCATATATTCATGTGACACACTGCCGCCCATCATACCTGAATCAGATTGTACAGTTACAACTTCTGGCACACCTACTTTCTGGAAAATGCGATTATATGCCTGAAAACACACATCATAATACTTGTCAAGGTCTTCTTGTGATGTATGGAAAGAATATGCATCTTTCATTGTAAATTCACGTACACGTATCATACCTGCTCTAGGTCTTGCTTCATCTCTAAACTTACGTTGTACTTGATATATCATAAATGGATATTTAGTATAAGACTGTGCATATTCACGTACAAGATGTACCGCAGCTTCTTCATGTGTCATTCCAAGTACATGTTTAGAGCCATTCCTGTCTTTAAAACGTACAAGCTCACTTCCAACGCTTTTATACCTGCCCGATTCTTCCCATAGTGAAGCAGGCATAACAACAGGGAAAAGCACTTCCTGTCCGTCAATAGCATCCATTTCTTTGCGAATTATATTTTCAATTTTTGCAGTAACTCTTCTAAGTGCAGGAAACTCGGAGTAAATTCCATTACCTACATATTTCATAAAGCCACCACGTACCATAAGTGCATGGCTGTCAATCACACAGTCAGATGGCTTTTCTTTAAACCTTTGTCCCACTAAATTTGCTACTTTCATAATTGCATTTCCTCCATTCTCAGATATCTATTACTATATAGGATAAGAAAACGCCCT
>CANOID010000157.1 GCA_947565985.1 uncultured Lachnoclostridium sp. | reverse complement strand
AAATGTCTGTGATATAAACAATGCAAATACTTCTGCAACAGTATTCGCCCACCAAATTCCATTAAGTTCAAATATCATAGGCAGAATAAGGACGGAAGCCATCTGAAATATAAGTGTACGCAAAAAAGAAATTGCTGCGGATATTCCACCATTATTCAATGCTGTAAAAAATGACGAGGTAAAAATATTTATTCCTGCCAATATAAATGAAAATGCAAATATCCTAAATGCGTGTACTGTCATATTACAGAGTTCTGCATCATACCCAACAAAAACTTTAGCAAGTGGGTATGCAAGCAATTGTGCAAGAGTCATCATAATTACTCCAGCGGTTGTCATAATCAGCATACTTTTATGTCGTAAATTTTTTAATTCATCATAATTTAAGGCTCCATAGTGATATCCAACAACAGGTGACGTTCCAATTGTATATCCGATAAAAATTGCAATAAAAATAAACTGTATATACATAAGAACCCCATAAGCAGCAACACCATTTTCTCCTGCAAATTTTAATAGCTGGAAGTTATAAAGCATACTTACAATTGAACCTGATATATTGGACATAAGTTCTGATGAACCATTTGTACAAGCTTTCAATAATATTTTAGCTTTTAATCTAGCCTTTTTTAGCTGTAAAAGGCTGCTGTTTGGACGTATAAAATAAATTAGAGGAACTAGTCCTCCTACACATTCACTTATACCTGTAGCTAATGCTGCACCTGCTACTCCCCACTTGAATCCTGCAATAAATAAAGCGTCAAGTGCCATATTTGTAAGACCAGCACACACTGTAGCCAAAAGTCCAAGCTTTGGCTTTTCGGCTGTGGTAAGAAATGTTTGAAATACATTCTGCAACATAAATGCAGCATTGAAAAACAGTGCAATTCTTCCATAAACAATACAGTATTCTATCATTGCGTCTGTCGCTCCGAGCAGATATGATATAGGTCGTATCAATGCCATGCCAATAATTGAGAGTAGAACACCACATATCAAAGTAAATTCAACTACCATTGAAAAGTAGCTGTTTGCTTTATCTTTGTTCCCCATTCCTAGTGTTTTGGCAACAAGTGCACTGCCTCCTGTTCCAATCATAAATCCAACACCGCCAATTATCATAATAAAGGGCATTATAAGGTTGATTGCAGCAAATGGCACTTTTCCAGTAAAGTTAGATACAAACAGACCATCTACCACACCATAAATTGAAGTAACTACCATCATTATCACTGGTGGTAAACAGAAACGAATTATTTTTTTATAGGTAAAGTGGTCAGATAAACGTATCTCCATTTTTGTGTTTCTCCTTTCTCTGAAATTTTTTCTTTTAATTCTACAGTAATTCTTGCATATTAGTCTCAAGAAGGTCTGTATATTTATTAAACAGACTAAGAAAAGTTTTTTGTTCTTCTATTGTTAAACCTCCTAACGCTTTCTTTTCTAAATCAATAACTCTATCTACAGTTTGGCTGGCAAGTCCTATGCCTTTGACTGTCAAGTTTATCTGTTTACCATTTCTGCCTCCTGTTCCTTCAAGTGTAATATACCCATCTTTTTCTAATTTTTTAAGGGCAGAATTAACTGTTTGTTTAGGCTGGTACAAAGCATCACATATACTGCACTGTGTCAGATATTTTTTCTCTTCGCGAAGCATATACAATATCCAAAAAGCACAATCTGGCATACCAAAGTTTTTTGCCATATTGTGATAGAGTTCATCATTTTTTTTAATGATTCTGTTATACTCAGAAAGTCTTTTATTAGTATTTTTCTTTTCCAAAGATAGTACCACCTCCACAAATATTTATTTTATCCGAAATCGGATATTATAGTATGATAATCCTCTTTGTTCACTTTGTCAAGGAATTCTTATAAAAAACAAAAAAACATATACAAACCCACTTAGCTTATGTTTATAAGAATCGATGTATAATAATCTTGCCATTAACGTATGCAATATTGAATAGTAAAGCTTTCTTGCATCTTGCCAAACAACTATGTAAATGTTAAAATCAAACAAGACTTGTAAATTAAATAATATGATGTTGGGGTCAAAAGGTATTTTGCCACCCAACTGATGCTACGGATTGGAGATTTTATATTGTTATGAAAAAAGTTGGTGTTGTAATTTGTAATTATAATAAAGAAAATGCTGTACTTGACTGTATACAGAGTATATTAGAATCAAAGTTTAAAGATTATGACCTTTATGTTGTAGATAATGCTTCTACAGACAATTCCGTAAAACGTATAAAAGAGATATATTCATCAGAACTGATTTTACTTGAAAATACTGAAAACCTTGGCGGTTCTGGCGGTTTTAATACAGGGCTTAAAGTGGCATACAAAAAAGGATATAAATATCTTATGTGTATAGATAATGATGCACTGTTAGACGAAAATGCAATAGGAAATCTTTATAATTTTTTGGAAAATCACAGTGAAGTAGGTATGGCTGCTGCAAAGGTATACCATTTAGAAGCACCAGAGTATATTCAACAATTTGGTCAAAAAATTGATTTTGAGCATTTTTGCACAGAGGTTTACTATTATAATGAAATCGAAGATGGAAGTATGCCAGAATATCTCTATGTTGATTCCGTTGCTGCGTGTTCACTTATGGTAAGGAGCAGTATTATTGAAAAAATTGGATTTATGCCAGAAGAGAACTTTTTATACTGGGATGACACAGAGTGGTGTTACCGCTGCAACCTTGCAGGATATAAAGTTGCATCTGTGGGCAACGCTAAAGCTCTTCATGCTATGGGAGCCAAAAATGAAGTAATTAACACTTTTCCAACTTATTATGCATGGCGCAACTGGATTGTCTTTTTTGCTAGGCACACAAGGCAAGACAAGCTTGAACAGATGACTGAAACTTTTTTAGGTTCTCTATTTCAAGTTACATATGAAGGGCTGCACACTGGAAGCGAAAATCGTACCAAAACAGTAATGCTTGCGTATGATGATGCAATACATGGTATTATGGGCAAAGCAGGGGAAAACAGAATTTTTGACCTTGATTACAGTGATTTGCCATTTTTACATCTATTTGAAGGCAAAGAAAGAATTTGCCTAGAAGAAAATGCTTTTCATGGCACAGCACAGTGGTTTAAGGAACTGGCAGCAGACAATGGTTATAATATTACTTGGACTAGTGAAGCTAAAAAAAATATACCAACTATATCTATCTGTGAAAATATTTTTGAAATTGAGGATTTAAGCCTTCAAAAAATTTATATTGATATTAACAGATGTATTTTTGAGACAGAAGAAGATGCACTGAATATTATTAATTACAATTACAGTAAAAGAAGTTTTATATATGCACAAAAGCCTGTATTTTTAGAATGTATCAGAAAATTAAGAGATAAATGGAATATAGATTGAGTAATCCACAATAATTTATAATAAGACAAAACTAAGACCACCAACAAAAGTGGTGGTCTTAGTTATACAGTCATAATTTCTTTAGACTTATCATCAATCATTTTATCAATCTTATTTACATATTCATCAGTCATTTTCTGAATATTATCTTCTGCATCTTTTTGTTCATCTTCAGAAATCTCATTGGCT
>CANOID010000156.1 GCA_947565985.1 uncultured Lachnoclostridium sp. | reverse complement strand
AGCACAGCTTGGAACTCCTGATATGAAGCTTCCTATACAATATGCACTGTGCTATCCAGAAAGGAGAATGTTAAAAGGAGAACGTCTTGATTTCTATACAATATCACAGATTACATTTGAAAAGCCAGACATTGAAACTTTTGAAGGGCTTAAACTGGCATATGAAGCAGGAAGGACTGGTGGTAGTATGCTCACAGTCTTTAATGCTGCCAATGAAAAAGCAGTAGCGATGTTTCTTAAAAAGAAAACCAGTTTCTTAGACATTCCAAAGATTATAAAAGAATGTATGCAGAATCACAAAAATGTTGATAATCCATCATTAGATGATATACTGGCAATTGAAAAAGATGTATACAAGTTTATCGAAAGTAGATATATTTAGTTAAACGGAGGTTTTTATAATGAATATTATTGTAGCGTTACTTATTTTTACAGTTATTGTAGTAATACATGAATTTGGTCATTTTCTTCTTGCTAAAAAGAATGGTGTAGGTGTACCTGAGTTTTCTATAGGAATGGGACCAAGATTAATAACATATGCAAAGACCAACAATGGTCATGTAATAAAATTTCTTTGTTCTCAAAAAAGTTTTGAAGACAGACAGGACTGGCAAAATGTCACAAAGTATTCTTGGAAACTCTTTCCTATTGGTGGTTCATGTGCTATGGTAGGCGAAGATGAAGCCAATGATTCAGAAGATTCATTTAACAGCAAAGGTGTATGGGCGAGATTTTCAATAGTATTTGCAGGTCCATTTTTTAATTTTATACTGGCATTTGTATTCTCGATAATAATACTTTCTTATTCAGGAATTGACTATCCTATTATAAGAATGGTCTATGATAATCAGCCAGCAAGCCAGAGTGGTATTCAAACAGGAGATATAGTAAAAAGTGTAAATGGCAAAAAAATTACTATTGGTCGTGAAATTACTACTTATACGCAGCTTCATCCACTTACAGGCGAAGATGTTGAAATTGTAGTAGAGCGTAATGGTGAAACAAAGACATTTAATATTAATCCTCATTATAAAACTTTTCTGTTTGGATTTTCATATTCTACCAATGAAAAAGAAAGTTCACAGATAAGCAGTGTTACAGAGGGTGGTGCCTTTGAAAAAGCTGGAATTCAAGATGGGGATATAATTAAATCTGTAAATGGAGAACCAGTTGCCAACGCTGGCGAACTTGGCAATGTGATGAATAGAGTAAACCATGATGGCACAGAAGTCAATTTTATAGTGGAACGCAACGGAAGTGAACAGGAATTTGCAGTAACGCCTGTATCATATGAGACATATACGCTTGGCTTTAGTGCAGCATTTGATGAAAAAGGTGGTAGTCCGCTTGAGGTGCTCAAATACAGCTTTGTAGAAGTAAAATACTGGATTGTTACAACAGTTGCAAGTCTTGGTCAGTTAATTACAGGTCATATTTCAATGAATGAAGTATCAGGACCAGTAGGTATCGTAAATGTTGTAAGTTCTGCAATCGACCAGAGTAAAAGTCTTGGTATTATGGCTGTAATTATACAAATGCTTTATATGTCCGTACTGCTTAGTGCCAATCTTGGTGTAATGAATCTTTTACCACTTCCTGCTCTTGATGGCGGAAGACTTGTCTTTATTCTTATAGAAGCTGTACGTGGAAAACCAGTTGACAGAGAGAAGGAAGGCTTCGTACATTTTGCAGGACTTGTAGTACTTATGCTGTTTATGGTATTTGTTATGTATAATGATATCGTAAAAATTTTTAAATAAAAATTATTTTATAATTAAAGGAGAAGTGTATGTTACCTATATATAGAAATAACACAAAAGTAATAAACATTGGTGGTGTAAAAATTGGTGGTGGTAATCCAGTTGCAATCCAGTCTATGACTAATACTAAAACAGAGGATGCAGATTCTACTATAAACCAGATACTTGAACTGGAAAAATCTGGCTGTGATATTATAAGATGTGCTGTACCATCAATGCAGGCTGCACAAGCACTAAAAGAAATTAAAAAATCTATACACATCCCTCTTGTAGCTGATATACATTTTGACTACAAGCTTGCAATTGCCGCTATTGAAAATGGAGCTGACAAGATAAGGATTAATCCAGGCAATATAGGAGATAAAGACAAAGTAAAAGCCGTTGTTATGGCAGCAAAAGAGAGAAATATTCCTATACGCGTAGGTGTCAACAGTGGTTCACTTGAAAAAGAAATAATTGAAGAATATGGCAAAGTCACAGCAGAAGGACTTGTCAAAAGTGCACTTTTACAAGTAAAAACAATTGAAGATATAGGATATAATAATATTGTAATAAGTATTAAGTCTTCGGATGTACTTATGTGTATAAAAGCACATGAGATTATTGCAAAAGAAACAAAATATCCTCTCCATGTTGGTATTACAGAATCAGGAACAATTCTAAGCGGCAACATTAAATCAGCAGTTGGGCTTGGCAATATCTTATATCAAGGTATTGGTGACACTATACGTGTTTCCCTTACAGGAAATCCTGTAGAAGAAGTACATTCTGCGAAACTTATACTAAAGACATTAGGACTTAAAAAAGGAGGCATAACAGTTGTATCATGCCCTACATGTGGACGCACACAAATAGACCTTATAGGACTTGCAAACAAAGTAGAAGAAATTGTTAAAACTGTTGATACAGATAAAGATATAAAAGTAGCCGTAATGGGCTGCATTGTAAATGGACCGGGGGAAGCTAGAGAAGCAGACATAGGAATTGCAGGGGGAAAAGGCGAAGGATTGCTTATAAAAAAAGGTGAAGTTATTAAAAAAATACCTGAATCGGGTTTGTTAGACACACTTGTGGAAGAATTACAATATCTTATATAAAATAATCTTTCAAATAAACGATAAATTTCATTTGACATTTCAACAAATACAATATATAATGTATGTAGATTTTGTGAAGATTATGTCACCTCATGATACCAAGGATTAGAGGAGAGTAATAAATGTTAGATTTTAGACTTGCTAGTGTATTAATGTCAGTATTTACAAGTGCTTTATTTATATTTATTTTAACACTCATCTTTTTAAAGGAGTCAATACTATATAAGTTTGGATTATCTATATTAAGTGTATTTTGTGGATTGATTTTTCTACGTATGTTACTTCCTTTTGAATTTACTGGGATTGCTGTAAATATTGGTATTCCAACATTTCTTTCAAGATTTTTTGCTTATTTGCAACACCCGCGATTTTTGTTATTTGGTCGTCTTTATTCGATTTGGGAGTTTTTTGTCCTAATATGGAGTATTGTGTTTCTTATACAATTTTTAAATTATATTCACTCTATAAAAAAGACATATAATTTTACACTGGATTTTGGAGTTGATGTTACAGATGATTATATCACATTAGTTAAACAGATATGTACAAAAAAGAGACTCTATGAAAAAATATCTGTTATAAAACTTCCAACAGCATCAGTTCCATCGGTATTTAGGTATAGATGGCATTATTATATAGTGATGCCTTCTGATTTGGAGTTAGATGAAGAGGAAACAGAATTGGTATTCAGTCATGAGTTGTCTCATATTATACACCACGATTTGACATTAAAGTTTTTAATACAGATTTTATGTG
>CANOID010000155.1 GCA_947565985.1 uncultured Lachnoclostridium sp. | reverse complement strand
AAGATATTTATAAAGATAAAAGAGGCACAGCTAATTGACGAAGAAGAGAAAAAGGAAAAGCCAGCCAGTCTTGTGGCACAGGATTCAGGTGTTGTTATGTCAATTGTAACTGGTAAAGGTACTGCAAAGGTAAGAGCAGGAGATATGGTAAAGAAAAATAATGTACTTATTTCAGGGCTTGATGAGATTCTAGGGGATGGAGATGAGCTTGTAAAAAAAAGGCGTGTACGAGCAGAGGGAAAAGTTGTAATTGAGAGTACAAAAAAATACAAAGATGAGTTAAAAGAGAGCTATTCTAGGAAAGAATATACAGGAAGAAATAAGTATCTTTACAATATTAACCTATTTGGAAAAAATGTTTTTTTCTATAATCCTTTAAATAATTTGGAAACTTACGAAAAATGTGATATAATTCGTGAAGGTGGGCAAGTTTTGAAGGAGTTATCCTTAAGATTTCCAATGTACTTCTGGCGGCAGTGTTTTGCAGAAGTCAAATATACCCCTGCAAAGTATTCAGTAACCGAGGCAAGGGAGCTGTTAAATGAAAGATTTGAATACTATTTGCAAAAGCAACAGCAGCGTGGATATAAAATTATCAGTGCAGAACTATATGTTGAAAAGATAAATGGAATTTATACTGCATTTTCTGATGTTAAGATGCAAAAAGAGCAGAATAAATACCGCAAAATAAATGAAATAAAAGAGGGAAATAAACAAAATGGCGATAATGGAAACGATAGTGGAGATACCAGCAGAACATGAAAGAAATATATTTGGGAGTTTTGATATCAATATAAAAAAGATTGAAAAATCATTAAATGTGACAATAGTGGCAAGAAATGGTGCACTTAAACTTGTAGGCAGTGAAGCAGGTGTAAAACAGGCGGAAAATATACTTATGCAGCTTATGGAGCTTTCCAAGAGAGGTAACATAATTACAGAACAAAATGTAAATTATATACTTTCACTTGCCGTAGAAAATCGCGAAAGTGAGCTTGTAGAGATAGATGCCGATATTGTGTGTCGTACAGTACAAGGAAAGCCTGTCAAGCCAAAGACGGCTGGACAGAAAAAATATATTGACTTAATACGCAAGAAAATGATAGTCTTTGGGATAGGACCAGCAGGGACTGGCAAAACTTATCTTGCAATGGCGATGGCAATAGAGGCATTTAGACGAGACGATGTAAGTAGAATTATATTGACAAGACCTGCAATAGAAGCAGGAGAGAAACTCGGATTTTTGCCTGGAGATTTGCAAAGTAAAGTTGACCCATATTTACGACCACTTTATGACGCACTTTATCAGATTATGGGTGCTGACAGCTACTTACGCAATGTAGAAAAAGGACTTATAGAGGTTGCACCACTTGCATATATGAGGGGGCGTACACTTGACAACTCATTTATAATACTTGACGAAGCACAAAATACAACACCAGCCCAGATGAAAATGTTCCTTACAAGAATTGGATTTGGCTCAAAAGTTATTGTTACAGGTGATTTGACACAAAAGGATTTGTCGCCTGATGCACAATCAGGGCTTGAACACGCAGTTGCAGTACTTGGTAAAGTGGAGGATATAGGTTTTTCATACCTTACCAATAAAGACGTAGTACGCCATCCTCTTGTACAGCAAATTGTAACAGCATATGACGACTATGATAAAAGACAACAGAGAAGAAAAGAAGCTAGAGATGCTAAGGAAACAGAAAACAGAGCCAGAAGACGGCGTATAAATAAATAGCCTTTTAATTTAGGGATAGAGTGAACGCATATGGATAAGATAAAAGACCGTATAAAGAATGTTGTATGTATATTCAGCCTTTATTCGGAAGTAATATTATGTACAGTGCTTGGAGGAATTTTATGTGGCACTGATTATATTGAAATATTTAGAAATACAGCAACTATAATTGCTGGCATTATGATTTTTGTATATTATTACAGTTTTTCTGAAGATAAGTCAGTAGAAGGAGCATCGCCATATATTTTATTTTTTATAAGCTTCGCAATATCTAATGTGCTTGTAGCATTTACAAGTGTAACTGATATTGGTACTATATGGATGGTAGCAGTGGCAGTAGCTGCAATAAGAGCTGGTATTGGACATGCTGTTTCATGCCATGCACTTCTTTTATTACAGTATATAATGCTTTCATCAGATGTTAAAGAAAATACCATGCTCATAGTTTTCTACGCAGTTATAGGAATACTTCTAGCACTTGTAATGTCAGAGATTAAAAGTAATAAAGAATTTATATATGCTTCCATTATATTTACCATGTTAACAATAGTTATGGTAATAGTACTTTTTAATTTTGATTTAAAGGAAGTAGAAAAAAACAAAGTATTTACCATAAAATGCTTAGCAGGAGATGGTATAATGTTGTTTATTTCGTGGTTTGTATACTTTATAAAACCAAAGATGAATACAAAGCGTACAAAAAGTGCAACATTTGGAGATAAACGAAACAAGAAGCGAGATAAAAAAGTTATTTTAGAATTTCTTGAGCCAGACAATATATTGCTAAAGAGAATGAAGCAATATTCAGATTCTCTATACAGTCATTCAGTGCGAGTAGGAAGATTGTCATATAAAGCAGCATATCATATGGGCTGTGACTGTCTGTTTGCAAAAGCAGGTGGACTGTACCATGAAGCAGCTAGGATTTATGAGGATGTACAATATCCAGAGGCCTGCAAAATGCTTATAGTAGAACATGGTTTTCCATCAGGGCTTGCCAATATAATAATGCAACATGCCAGCTCTGAAAAGCCAAAATCACCTGAAGCAGCAATTGTAATGATAAGTGACAGTATTATATCTACAGATGAATACTTAAAAAGAACTGGCAAAAGGATTCATATATCAGATGAAAAGCTTATAAAAAGCATATTTAATAAAAGAATAGCAAAAGGAAACTTCAGTGAATCAGGTATGGATAAAGAACAGATAGAAAAACTTATGGAGTTTTATATTAATAATGCTTTTAAAGAAAATCTGTAGTATTAGAAAGGTTTGGGGATTTACATGACGATACTTATAGAAAAAGAGACAGACGAGGAAATTGGATTTGACTATGAGGAAACATTAAAAAATGTAGTATTAAAATCTATAGAGATAGAAAACTGTCCATATGAATGTGAAGTTAATATTACATTTACTGATAATATTGGGATATGTAGACTTAATCGGGATTTTAGGAAAATTGACAACCCCACAGATGTCCTTTCTTTTCCTATGGCAGACTACAATCCTCCAGCAAATTTTTCAATTCTTGACAGTGATGAGGCTACAGCACAATATTTTAATCCAGAAAGTGGTGAACTTCTACTTGGGGATATTGTTATATCAATAGAACGTGCAAAGAAACAAGCAAATGAATATGGTCATTCATTAAAAAGAGAAATATGTTTTCTTACGGCACATAGTATGCTACACCTTATGGGATATGACCATATAACAGACAGGGATAGGGAGGCAATGGAGAGCAAACAGGATGAAATATTAAATGCACTTGGGATAACCAGGGACTAGAAGGGAGAAAGCAGGATGGGTTCTTCAAAGGAAAACACCACAGGCGGATTCCTTAAACAAGGCAGTATTCTTGC
>CANOID010000154.1 GCA_947565985.1 uncultured Lachnoclostridium sp. | reverse complement strand
AGGTATAGCTTTTTCTTTTAATTATAATTTACTATGTCATGTACGTCAATATTGAGATATGTATTTTCAAAAATTTTATTTCAATATATACACCTAAAATAAGCAGTTTTTTAGAAAATATGCTATACTGGCAAAAATTACTTTTCGTGAAAATTTAAAAATTGTAAAAAACATCTTGAAAAGTATATGCATTTGTGCTATTATCTCAAATGTGCAATATATAACATAATTTTTATTATATTACGAAAAAAAGTAAATGCAATACTAAATTGTATTCTGTTGAAAAAGGAAGGGAGTAGCTTTCGCATGAATCACCTACTTTATAACCAGACAGAGCCATTTCTGGTAAAAGACTTAGCAGAAAGCTGGCTTCTTAATATTAAAGAGACAATAAAGCCATCGGCTTATGCACGTTATAAAAATTATGCGGGAAAGTATATTTTGCCATATGTAGGTAATATGCAGGCTGATGTTTTTGATAAAACTGCTTTATCTGCAGTACTAGCACTTCTGCGTTCAGGTCACAGCCAGACAGAACCACTTTCACAATATACAGTTTATTTTGTGGACAGTATGGTGCGTGCAATGTTTAGCTATGGAGCAAAAAAGCACCTTGTACCAGAGGTTTCCTTCGGAGAATCAGAATATAAAATTCAGGATAAAAGGTATGCCATGCCATTGACAGAGCTTCAAATAATGCAGCTAGTACATATGGTAGAGAAGCAAGAGCTGGATGTTCAAGCACAGATAATATTGCCACTCTATACTGGGCTTAGTCTATCAGAGCTTTGCAGTCTTAAATGGGAAGATATTGACATGGACAATAACAGGATTTATGTTCGCAGAAAACTAATGCGTATAAAGCGAAAATTTAAGGCTAAGGAAAATAACCATAGTGATAATAGTGCTGTAAAAAATAACAAAGACAGTAAAAATAAATCAACAGTATTAGTAGAATGTGAACTGCCAGAAACTTCATGCAGAGATTTTATAATGCCAGAAAAAGTACATGTTCTGCTAGAAGCAATTATAACAATGAAAAATCCAACGAATAAAAGATATGTAACAGAAGTAACTTCTGCAGAATTTTCTGAGGTGGATGTAGAAGCAAATAAAAAAGTGTTGCCGCCAGACGCAGGGATATTGCAGTGTCGATTGAAGAAGATTGGTAAAGAGGCAGGAATACCAGAATTGACATACCATATGCTTAGAGATACCTTTGCAGTTATGAGTTTACATGCAGGTGGAGATATATATAATGTATCTTGTGTTATGGGAATAAGCGTAAATGATGCGTGTGAAAGATATGGACCATGGTTGGTGATGAATGATGGGTTTATGAAAAATATGTTATGATGCCATGGTCAAAAGTAGATAGTAATGCATGTTTACATGCAAATTGCTATCTACTAGCTTGACCCGCTAAACACCGACAAGAAGCAGATTTGCTTGCAAATATGTGGGATTGGAGGTGTTGGCAGGATTGCGGGAATTGCAGGGCAATGTAGCAATCCGTAGCATCAGTTGGGGGCAAAATACCTTTTGACCCCAACATCATGTTATAAACTTAAAAATTTTTATCTATATAGAAGGCGTTGAATTATTGCTTGTTTATACAGTTATTTTCTAAAAAATAATTCTACCATATTGGCTATAATCAAACACTGCTTTTGAATATTGTCATATGTATTCTGAAATAATTCAGATGGTATATAAGAACGTCCAATCTTAAAATAGCGAATGACAAGAAAGAGGCGAGAATTCAATTGTGAGTATACAACAGAATGTAGAATAAATACAACATTCCAACAAGAAATACATGTTTGCATTAATCATTAGTAAAGAAAAACCAGAACAGATCATCAAAATTGCAATTAGAATGAGTAAAAAATAAAAAAGACAGTTTCTTGCACGTGAAGCAGCATTATTGGGTTATGGTAGTGTATCACTCATCCATAGGATTGCAGGAATATCACGTATCACAATAGCCCATAAATTGAATGAGTTAAAAAATGGAGATGCTTTTGAACAGAATTACTGACAGAGGACTGTTGTTGGTAGATGGACAACCGCATAGACAAGAATGATGGACTGCTTAATGCCGTAGAAGATATTTTAAGAGAATCAACTTATGGTTCTGTTATGACGATACGGAAATGGATAACACTTAGTTTACATAAAATTAGCAAAATACTTGAAAATAAATATTTTTTGAAAGTAAGCTATAATATTATGAAAAAAATATTAAAAAAACTTGGTTATAGTTATCAGTCAAATAAAAAAATGAATTAAGTAGGAAATCCAGCATACGATGATGAACAATTTCAATATATCAATTTTAAAGCCAAGGAATTTATTAATACAAGGCAATCAGTTATATCAGTAGATATAAAAAAGAAAGAGAATATAGGAAATTTCAAAAATCCTAGTACTGAATATAGAAAGATAAAAGACCCATGTCATGTCTTGAGTCATGACTTTCTTATTTCAGAACTGGGAAAAGTGGTACCTTCTTGTATTTATATTCGGAATGAGAATACAGGATTCGTAAATTTTGGAACAGGTTATGACACTACTGAATTTTCTGTGAAAAGCATCTTAAGATGGTGGGATATGATAGGGAAATACACATACACTGATGCTACAAAAATTTTTATAACATGTGACAATGTTGGCAGCAATAGTGTCAATGAACGGCTTTGGAAGCAACAACTTATAGAATTTGCGAAAACCACACAGTTTGAAGTACATTTATCTCATGGTTGAGACTGCTGAAGACAGTTCCATAGAAATTGTGGAGAGGAACGAGAAGAAGCTGAAAACACGGAAGAATAAAAATAACACCAAAAGAAGGCTAATAAAATGAATAGATTTCAAATTGTTCTGATAGCGATTATAGGAATTATATATTTCCTCGTGCTATACAGAGCTAAGATTATAGTTTATGACAAAATTGAGTATGGAAGATAACAGAATTAAGGAGGATATAGAGTGATTCAACTTTTGGATTGTACATTACGTGATGGTGGACAGGGATTACAGGTTGCATATGCGTCTGGTATTTCAAAAGTCCAATTTACAGATGAGATAATAAATGGAACGATTGACCATCTTGTAAAATCAGACATTGATATAGTTGAACTTGGCTATATCGAGGAAAACGGATACCCTAATCATCCATTTGCAAATTATTTTACTATTGAGGAAGTCTCAAGATTTATACCAGAAAAACGCAATCCGAATCAGATGTACATTGCTCTATTTACGAATCTGGACATTGAAGAAGATAAGATTCCTGAATGGAATCCAACTCTTGTGGATGGCACAAGGGTCATTTTGCGTTATTCGGAACTAAAGAAGTCACTTGATTACTGTGAGATGCTTTCACAGAAGGGATATAAGGCTTTTGTCCAGCCGATGCTCACAATGCGCTATTCAGATAAAGAACTTGATTATGTAATAGATCGAGTGAATAAAATGCATGCATATGCCCTGTATTTTGTGGATAGTTTCGGATATATGTATGCAGAAGATGTGGAAAGATTTTTTAGATTTATGGATGAAAGGCTTGATAAGAATATCAAACTTGGATTCCATGCTCACAATAATCTTAATCTGGCATTCTCTAATGTACAGCATTTCCTTAAGATTGCCGGAGACAGGAATGTGATAGTTGATGCCTG
>CANOID010000153.1 GCA_947565985.1 uncultured Lachnoclostridium sp. | reverse complement strand
AATACAATGCCTAATAGCAGGGAATTAAAAGAAGAACAGTTAAGATGTCTTGCCAGTTTTATAGGTCTCTTTGAAGCAGTACCTAATAAACTTGGCAAAAAATATATACTATATACCAATCTGAACAAACTTGAAAACTATCAGTCACTTATTGCCATATTATGCCAACTAAAACTTGCTAAAATTATACCCGCATGGAAATATAATAAATATGCAACAGCTTATAATGGCAATAAAAACAGCGAAATAAACACCAGTGCAGAAAGTGAAAGTATTGTATTGTTAAAGATTAACTTTCTGTTCTGGTGCAATAAACACTGGTCTATTCCTGAAGCAGATGAGGTACTTGAATAATACACATACTACTCCAGATAAATTTATAGTAACAACTTATTTTTCCATCTTCCAATATGCTGCTGAATAAGGAGGCAATTCACTTCCTCCACCAAAGTCATGTGACTTTCCGCTGATTAAATCCTCTGCCATACCACAGCCTGCGTCAAAGTGTGCTGTGTACGGCTCATCGGATGCATTGACTACTACCAGTACACGCTCATCTTCATAAGCACGCTCAAAGATGCACTGGTGGTTTGTCAATAAAACATTGCGGTAACTGCCATAGTTTAATGCTTTGCTGTTCTTCTTTGCCTCTGCCAGACTGGCAATCCACTGTGAAAGTTCACCTGATTCTGGTTCACTATAGCTTGCACGCAGTGCAGGGTCTCCCTCGCTCTTATGTGCCTTTGCTCCCCATTCACTTCCATAATACACACATGGTATTCCTGGCATACCAAATAAAATTGCATATATAAGCGGAATATGATTTTCATTCTCTAAAATACTTGCAATACGTGTAACATCATGATTATCTACAAATGACAGCGGATGTTTTCCCTTATATAGTGTCCACTCCTCTGGCCCAAACTGTCTCGCTAGAGAGTGGCATATTTCAAACATATTCATTGAGTTAAAACTAGAGTACAGTCCTTTGTAACACTCATAATTAGTTACTGAATTGCACATTTCATCGTTCATCCACTGGTTATAATCACCATGAATAACCTCTCCCACAATGAAAAAATCTTCTTTTAAAGAATCCGTAAACTGACGCAGATTTCTTAAAAAATCACGGTCAAGGCAGTATGCAACATCTAGACGCAAACCATCAATGTCAAACTCTTCAACCCAGCCTTTTACTGCTTCAAATATATGGTTAGTTACTTCTGGATTTTTAAGATTTAATTTAACTAAATCATAATTACCTTCCCAACCTTCATACCATAAATTATCGTTATAATTTGAATTTCCTCCAAAGTTTATATTAAACCAGCTACAGTATTTTGAATTCTCACGGTTCTGCAATACGTCCTGAAATGCCCAAAATCCACGTCCTACATGATTAAATACTCCATCAAGTATCACTTTAATACCTGCTTTATGTAATTCATCACATACCTGCTTAAAATCTTCATTACTTCCCAGACGGCAATCAATTTTTGTATAATCTCTTGTATTATATCCATGTGTATCAGACTCAAATAACGGCGAAAAATAAATCGCATTAGCACCAAGAGTTTTAATATGTGGAATCCAATCAAGCACTTTTAATATTCTGTCCTCTTGTTTTCCATCATTTTCAAATGGTGCCCCACAAAATCCTAACGGATAAATCTGATAAAATACACTCTCATAAGCCCACATAATAAGTCTCCTTTATTTTGCAAATATATATTGTTACTACAAAACGGAACAACCATGAATAGTAACTATATATTAAGTATAAGGCTTTTGACTGAAATGTCAATGAATATTTACAAGCTATCTGCTGCCTGCTTGATAATTACAATATTTCCTCTTGCCAAGAAAGAAAAATATTATTCCTACTAAAATATATACAAATGGTGCTAACTGCCACTGTGTTAATTTAATTCCAAATATATTCCATAGACGCACATCAAAAAATCCCTCATCTGCCTTTAAAATATTTATTGGAAAAGCTATATTCCACAGTTTTCCAAGAAACTTGTAATCTGAAGGTATCTGTACTAAACGGGCAATAAAAAATGAAAATGCAATTATTATTGCCATTGTGCCAACATTATTATTTATAAGTTCAGACAGTGCCATTGTCACTATGCATAAAATTATAGAAGATAAAAAAAGTATACCTGTCATTATAATAGCAACGTGTCCTACAGAACGAGTTTCTGAAAAAAATGAATAGTAAGCCACCTGTACTGATGCAGAGAAGTCACCAACCCCATATATACACACATAAGCTATAACTGTAACAAGCCAATATAAAAATGTTACGCATACCGTAACTATACATCCTGCAGCTA
Source organism: uncultured Lachnoclostridium sp. (assembly GCA_947565985.1). Taxonomy (GTDB): domain Bacteria; phylum Bacillota; class Clostridia; order Lachnospirales; family Lachnospiraceae; genus Butyribacter. The sequence continues at coordinate 1,425 of CANOID010000153.1, read as the reverse complement.
TTTTAGCAATATAGCTCTCTTTTCTGCCATATCTAGTACACAATATAAGTTGGTCTGTCTTTCTTAAGTGCTCATCTATAAATATTCCCTCAAGACATATAGCTATAAAGAAAATCATAAACATAAATATAAAATAACACCCACACATATCAATTATTTGTTTATATACCCCTCCATCTTTATAAGTAAAAACTTCTGGCAGCTTATTCTCTTTTTCACTCCAATAGTTAATTTCACTATCTGAAAGCTTATAAATATCCCATATCATCTTTACACCATTTTGTCTTAACTGATACAATTTATCCTGTGTAATATCTAAAACATTGCTATATGCACTAGGACCATGCCTGCCACTTAGTTCTTTTACTAGTGTATCAACAGGTTCATATGGTCTTACTTTATTCTGGTAATCATCTGATGAAAGGTATTCATAGCTTTGTGATTCCTGATAAGATTCTGGTTTATATTTATAGATATCTGAGAGTTTTGCAAGAAGGTTATCATCTATCTTTGTTCCTGATAAAGTTTGTGCATTTTTTTTATCAATTTTATACCAGTCTGCAGTTGTTTCAAGAAACTTCCCGTCTACATTTCTTGTGCCAAAAAGATATCCTGAACAAATTTGCATAAGCTGCAATAATAAAAATGTAACAAGTGTTATCCATACGATTTTTTTCTGTACAATCTTTTTTAATTCAAATCCTATAAGTTTTTTCATATTATTCGCCTCCATTCGTAAACTCTTTTATATAAAATTCTTCTAAGTTGTCTTTTATAGTTTCTTTTGGTGAATTAAATATAATTCTCCCATCTTTCATAAAAAGAATGCTGTCTGCAATATGTTCAACATCAGATATAATATGTGTAGACAAAATCACAATACTCTCTTTGCCAAGTTCTTCTATTACATTTCTAAAACGAACTCTCTCTTTTGGGTCCAGTCCCGCTGTAGGTTCATCAAGTATAAGTATTTTAGGGTTGTTTATAAGCGCCTGTGCAATCCCAAGTCTCTGTTTCATTCCGCCTGAATAAGTTTTTATCTTTTTTTTGGCAACCTCCGTAAGAGAGACAAACTCTAACAATTCTTGTATTCTCTTTTTTGCATTTTTCTTGTCAAATCCCTTTAATGCAGACATATACATAAGAAAATCCCATGCTGTAAAATTTGGATAATATCCAAAATCCTGCGGAAGATAACCAAGCACAGCCCGATAGTCTTCATCTTTAACATCAATCCCATCAAAGGAAACTGTACCACTTGTAGGTGTCAATATGCCACATACCATACGCATAAAAGTTGTTTTTCCAGCTCCATTAGCACCTAAAAGCCCATAAACACCATTTACAAACTCTGCTGATATCCTGTCTACTGCAATTTTATTTTTATACTGTTTTGTAAGTCTATCTACAATTAACTTCATAATA
>CANOID010000152.1 GCA_947565985.1 uncultured Lachnoclostridium sp. | reverse complement strand
TTTTAGAGCGTTTCCGCACACAGACAGATAAAGAGGATACTTTTATAATAACAAATGATAACAAGCCGACTACAGACCAAAGCGGTGTTTTTATGTTTAACGGAACGAGAAATGACGATTATTTAGGGATACTTGCAACGATTGTAACGCCAAATGACACAGCTTATCATCTGTCACTGATTTACAGGCAGCAGTCCTTATTTGATATTTTAACAAAACAGGCTTTCCTTTATGTTTCCTTATGGTGTCTTTCCCTTATTGCTGTGACGACAATGAGCTATTTGCTCATAAAGAAAGCATTAAAACCAACAGAGGTAATGTTGAAAAGCCAAAAAGATTTTATAGCTTCCGCTTCGCATGAATTAAAATCACCGCTCGCTGTTATTCTGGCAAACGCAGAGAAGCTGGAACAATTACAAATAGATAATACTGAATTTAGAAAATCGGTTAAAATATTTGACAAGGAATGCATGAGAATGTCAAAACTGGTGAGGGATATGCTGCTTCTGGCTTCCTCTGATGCGAAATCATGGACAATATGCAAAAATATCATTGATATAGACACATTGTTAATCTCCTTATATGAAGCTTATGAACCAATCTGCATCAGTAAAAAAATCTGCCTGCGCTTGGAAATCAGTGAAACCAGTTATCCTAAATTTTGTGCGGATGAAGAACAGCTCTTTCAGATATTGACAATTTATATGGAGAACGCCATCCACCATTCTATCGACAATAAACAAATTGAAATTAAAACAGAAGTAACGGCAAAACATATCACATTTTTCGTAATAGACCACGGAAAAGGCATTACCGAAGATGATAAACCGTATATTTTTAACCGTTTCTATTGCGCCGACAAATCAAGGACAGATAAATCAAATTTTGGATTAGGACTTAGTATAGCAGACGAACTTGCAAAAATGATGAATGGTAAAGTTGGCTGTAAAGACACGGATGGGGGAGGGGCTACATTCTTTGTCACACTTCCTTTGAAATAGTCAGATTGATAAAAAACTTAGAAAAATCTAATGAAACGATTTATACGGTAAAAGAGCCAGAGGATTGCCCTCTGGTTTTCTTTTGCATTGTTGCAAATCACAAAAAAAAGCCGCTTACTCTTAAAAACAAATAAGAATAAGCGGCTTCATAATGATGTGCCTTAGACATATTCAATTTTCATTCTCTTGACGGGTGCGTTTACGACCTTAAATATTAATTCGTCAACGCAGTCCGTATATCTGCCCTGCTGTATGAGCTGGTTTTTCAGCTCCACAAGGCTATGTAATAAAATGCTCCGTTCTTGGCTGTCTACATACAAATGGTTTTTCTTTTCTCTCATAATCAACACCATCCTTTCATGGTTTGATTGTATAGGAAGATAGCTTTATATTCAAAGGTGTAAAAAGAGTGTTATGCGGGGGGATTGATAAAAGGTGTAGTTACGCTTTTCTGCTGATTCTATGCGGTTTTCTGCTCTCCACCAAAATGACAACTCCAGAGATGACGGCACGAACAACGAGAGCATGAGTATCAGCACACAGAAAACCATGCTGAAAGATTATGCCAAGCGCAACGGTTTTCTGAACTGCCAGTTTTACGTTGATATGAAGCGTCGGCAGTTACGCGAAATTAGCTTTTCTGACTTGACACAGCAGGAGGAAGATCAGCTTTGCACCTATGACACATACTTTGCAAATGACGAAGCTGTACTGTTGTACTACTTCTTTGATATGAATGACGCGGAGATTGCAAAACTTCAAAACATTCCGAGAAGCACAGTGCAATATCGCCGGACAAGCTCTTTTGATCTCTTAAAACGCTATTTGGAGGAACACACTTATGGGAAAGACTGGTAAAACCGAACAGGACGAGCGCGGCTTACTACCATACCCGGTAATCATAGCCGCCACTAAGGGCGACCCGGAAGCTATGCAGATTATTATACATCATTATGACAGCTATATTTCGTGATCCTTCACTTCCGATGAAAACTGAAGGAAGCAAATCACATTTGAGAAGCGGATTGCCAACTTTTAAATTTATCTGCCCAAAGATGAAATGGGTTTATGATAAATCCACCCAAAAATCTCACCGACAATGCGATTGCGAAAACCCATGTACCACCTCAAAATGCGGTCGTATGGTTTATATCTATCCCGAAAAAGACCTTCGGGCTTATCCCGGATCCATTCGTGAAACCGAAGAATGGAATAATACTTATAAAACCAGAACTGTAGTCGAGAGAGATATCAATCACATCAAAGATAATCTCTGTCTCGCAGGACGCCGCACTCAAAACGAAAGGACTCTGCATGCTGATCTGATTCTTGCAGGTATCACACAGGTTATGGCTAATTAGAGGTAATCAAAAGAGGAAAGGAAAAGCACAATCCAGACGGAACCGGCGATACCGTCAAGAAATATTTGTGAGTTAGCAAGAATCCTGATATAATGGGTATAAACGCCCATCCGGGGCAGAAAGGCAGGGAGAAAAATGCACATCAGCTACAAACCGCTCTGGCACACACTGATAGAGCGCAACATGAGGAAAGAGGATTTAAGGCTTGCCGCTGGCCTGACCACAAATATGATAGCCAACATGGGAAAGGGAAAGCACATCAGTATGGAAACGCTGACGAAAATTTGTGAAACTTTAGATTGTGACATTTCAGATGTGATACAGTTGGAACATGAAGAAAAATGTACTGATTCGACAGGTAATAACTGAATTTGTGACGCTCAACTAAGCGTTTAGTATTGAATCAACGCTTAATATGTTCTAAATAGATTCTCTTTTTGATATACTGCGGTCACAAATATAGCAAAGGAGATTTATTGTATGGATCAGAAAAGAATAGGTGCATTTATTGCACAGTGCAGAAAAGAAAAAAATCTGACACAAATGCAGCTTGCAGAAACTTTAGGGATTACCAATCAGGCAGTTTCCAAATGGGAAAACGGAAGAGGAATGCCGGATATGTCGCTTTTACAGCCTTTGTGCGATGCTTTGGGTATTAGTTTAAACGAGCTTTTTTCAGGTGAGCATATATCAGCGGAGGAATACAAAGGAAAAGCGGAGGAAAATATTTCCAGACTTTTCAAAGAAAAGCAAATTGCCAGTCTTAAGCCTGTAAAATACTTATTCTCCATATGTGCTAATGCCGCTTTGCTTGTAGCAGTAATTGAATTAGCGGTTGGTCTTGTTGGGAATTTTTTTAATTCTACTATATTGGAACCCATGTTAATCAATGTTTCTGTATGGCTGATATTGTTTTTGGCTTCAATGAGTAAGCTGGTATATGACAGGAATAAATTGAAAAACCTGAAGCATTCAGGCGCTTGTATGGACTCAGAAATAGAGGATATGCTTCCGGCAGCCTGGATTAGAGTAGGAAACTACGTCACTTGCAGAATTGCCTGTCGGTTTATTTATGAGGGTAAGGAATACAAAGCAGTAAGTAATTATTATGTTTTGACACAATTTACGCGAAAAGAAGATTTATATGCGAATGTTTACATCAACAAAGATAATCCTGCCAAATACAGTGTAGAGCTTTTTCAGACAGGCCAATAATTCAGGCATCTTTAAAAATCATATATACTTATCCAAAACTGCCGTTGTAAGAACGCCCATTCCCACAACGGCAGTTTTCATTTCCGCTTCTTTCTCTGGCCAACATAGCTTTTGAAGCAGGAGGATTTTGTTGACGAGGTAAAGCATTTTTATACCGACCTTATCAATCTTCTTGTAAAAGATGACAAAG
>CANOID010000151.1 GCA_947565985.1 uncultured Lachnoclostridium sp. | reverse complement strand
GATATGCCTGTATCGGATCTAAAATCAACATTCTTGCTTTCGTCTGCACAATCGCCTTTTCCAATCGTTCATCAACCATAGATAAAGATTTTTCCTTTTCATCAATAACCAATATCCTCTCACAGTCTGCTCCTGCCAGCTCCAATCTTGGTTTAACTGTATCTGCCAAACCATCTTCCGCACTCTGATAAATTACATTCACTGGCTCAGACAATTTCATCTCACTGTCTAATCCCTCTCCCTTTGATAGCCATGCCGCTATATTCAGCACAAGCGTTGTTTTTCCATCGCCCGGATCGCCTTGAATGATTGTCAGCTTTCCATAGGGGATAAACGGATACCACAACCAAGAAACTTCCTGCGACTGTATCTCCGACATTTTTATCATCTGTAACCCATTTTTTGTTTCTTCCATCATGCCCTCCATTACAAAAAATTATTGTCGTTGGAAGAAACCTCTGCTATACTTGTATTGTGATTACTGATAACAGAGGTTTTCCAGTTATCATAAGTCCTGACAGTTGCCGCTGTTAGGGCTTATTTTTTGTTGATTCAGCATATCCGCTACCTGTCTTTGCTGATTGGGATATAAATGCCCATAAGTATTCAATGTGATTTTTATATCCTTATGTCCTAACCGTTCTTTAATAATCAACGGTTGTACGCCCTGATTAATGAGATATGCTACGCTGCTGTGACGAATATCATGGACACGTATCTTTTTCACTCCTGCCTTTTACGCTTGCCGCTTCAATTTATGCTGCAATGCTTCTGCCACAATGGGAAAAATGCGCTCATCATCCGGCAGCTCATATAACTTATCTACATATTCTTTTATTTCCTGTGTTAAGAACTCCGGCAATTCGATTACTCGCACCGATTGTTCCGTTTTGGGTGCTGTAATTACATCACGCCGCTCCGTCCTATAATAGGTCTTTGTGATGCTCATACGGTTATTCTGAAAATCTACGTCCGATTTTGTTAGAGCAAGTAGTTCTCCTTCCCTAATTCCCGTCCAAAACAAGATTTCAAAAATCACGTAATAGCGGCTTCCAACATCAATCGTACTGATAAACTTGTCGTATTCCTCTTTTGTCCAAAAGTCCAACTTATCAGCATCCGGCTTGCCCATCTTTTTCACTCGTTTGCATGGATTATTCGACAAATTGTAAATACTGCTTGCATGAGTGAATAATGCAGTAATTTGATTTTGCACCATACGAAGATAGGTCTGCGCATATCCTTTTCCCTCATTGCGTTCTGCCACTGGATAATATCTGACGGAGTGATTTCATTCATTTTCTTATTTTCAAAATATGGAAGAATATGAGCTTCTATCATGTACCTTTTATTCTTGATTGAACGTTCTTTCAACTCGCCTTCCTTATCACGAAAATAAATCTCAACAAATGCTCCCAACGCCATATCCATATTGGCATTAGCGGATAATTTGAAATTATTTTCCCACTCCAACGCTTCTTTCTTTGTTTTAAACCCACGTTTCTGCTTTTTCTTCTTGTTTCCCTGCCAATCCTCATAGTAGAACAGGCTTAACCAAGTATTCCTTTTTTCATCCTTATATGCCGGCATTTGTTTTCCCTCCTTATGCTGTCTGCACTGTTTGATAACCATAGAACTTCTTTTCCCCAAATGCTCTGGGAACTTTCCCTGCCACAATAATAAAGCCAGATTTCTCCAACTCTCCATTAAGCAGACGAATGACCTTATAAGCATGTCCTTTAGAAATTCCCAACTCATTAGCCACATCTTCCGCATCCATCATGTAATTTAACTTCATATAACCCTCCTTACAATTTGAATTTTAATAGAAATATTTAATTTCTTGTATTTTTATCATAATATCTATTTTTAGATATGTCAAGCAAAAATATTAAAATATGAATATTTCTATTTATTTTTGTTGAAATTGTGGTATAATAATTAAAAATCCAGTGTGAGGTGAGAATATGCGAATAGCGCATTATTTACATGTAGACAAACGTTTGAAGTCCTTCCGTATGGGAGCTGATATGTCCCAAAAAGAAATGGCTGCTAAGTTGGAATTATCTGTTCCGACTTATTCTAATTACGAAAACGGTTATAGCGAACCGCCTATGGAAGTAATACAAAAATTCTGTTCTATTATTGGTATTAAAGAGGAATTATTTTTTGGATATACGATTAAACCCAACGAAGAGTTGAGCATTAACACATATTCAGATATTTTAAAGGTAATCATGGAATTAATAAGAGCAGGTATTCCTGTAGAATGTTCCACCTCCGTCAATACGGCTACAAGACGTTTAGTGGCATCTATCAACATAGAAAGTCCACAGATTGCATCTCTTGTATCTCGCTGGAATGAATTGAACAAGGAACTGGAGACTGAAAAAATTGACAGTGACGAATACAACATATGGATAGACAGTCTGATGAACTCATTTAACATTCCGGTAGAGAACTATTAGTAAATATTTTCATATATTTTCCTGATGAGCAAATCTTTTAGAACCATATTAGAACCACAAGAGAATTTTTAGCTGTTTCATCACGTAAAAAGGCTTTCGGAGAAATCTCCGAAAGCCTTGATTTTATTGAATAAATTATAATTACTCGATGATAGTAGCAACACGACCAGAACCAACAGTTCTACCACCCTCACGAGCTCTCGGAAATGAAATTTGAATGTTTTTACTGCGTTTTCCTGCTTATTATTCATCATATTATCTTATTTAGTACTACATTTTTACTATTCTGTAAAATTTTAGAGCCAAAATAGAGCCATTGGCAAAATACCGATTTTCTCTTTATCCACCCATATTACATGGTGCTAGCACCATGTCTATACCTGATTAGCAAGGGAAAATACATACATATTCCGCTTAACACTACAAACCAGATTTCTCAAGTGCATTGCTAAACTGGAATTATCTATGAATATACATTCTTGACATCTCCGGTTCACCATCTCCCTGTACCATGCACAAAAACTCCCAACCGTATCTTTCATAAAATGTTGTATGGTCTGTTATTAAATATATGGGTGTTATTCCCTTATTCTTCATATCTACCACTACCATATTTAATAAATTCCCAGCAATTCCTTTACGGCGGTATTCTTCTTCTGTATAAACAGCACATACATTTGGCGCAAGATCTTTTCTGTTATGAAAATCATTTTCAATTACTCCCAGTCCAGCAACAATCTTTTCACCATCAAGACATAGATACCAGCCATACTCTGTCTCTTTATTCAAATATGCATTCATGCATTCCATATACGCTTCTTTCGGTATACCCCATTTACTCTGAAACCATTCTGCTGCTAAATTTTTTATCATTGGTTTTTCCATTAGTGTAATATATCTATATTTTTTCATCATATCCTCCAAATGCAACAATAAGCCGAATAGAAACTATCCGGCTTAACATCTTAACTAAATTCAGCATTATTTCTTTTTAGAAAAGATATATCTTTTCCATATTTTGAAGCAAGCTCACAATCATTCTCTATAAAAAGTTCATAATCAACCTGTTTGATTTTTGAAAGTCTCATTCTTTCATAAATTGACAAATTCCAAGAATGTTTACATTTTTTACATCTGTATATAAGCCAAACGTCCACTTGATTACCATTGGCATTCACTCTGAACTTTCCCGAATTAATAAACTCCTGCTTCTTCCCGCATCCCCCACAGCGATGATATACTTTTATCAAATCCAATCTCATTAAATAGAATCGTCTATCTCATTAGTTGTTCTTATGATTCTTTGTGTTGTTCGGTAGATTAGATGATGCTGCCAGCGTCACATTAAATGACGCTGT
>CANOID010000150.1 GCA_947565985.1 uncultured Lachnoclostridium sp. | reverse complement strand
TTTCTGAATATTATCTTCTGCATCTTTTTGTTCATCTTCAGAAATCTCATTGGCTTTTTGTTGTTTTTTAGCCACATCATTGGCATCTCTACGTATATTTCTTATTGCGACCTTACATTCTTCTCCTTTTTTCTTAACGTCTTTAACAAGCTCTTTACGTCTTTCTTCTGTAAGCTCTGGAAAGGTAAGACGTATAATTCTGCCATCATTATTAGGAGTCAGTCCAAGGTCTGATACAAGGATTGCTTTTTCAATTTCTTTAATCAAACTTGGTTCCCAAGGCTGTATTACAAGTGTGCGGGCTTCCGATACAGAAATATTAGCAACAGATTGCAAATTTGATGGAGCACCATAGTAATCTACTGTAATCTTATCCAACACATGTGGGTTAGCACGCCCAGCACGTATAGTAGTATAATCACTTGCAAGATTTTCTACTGATTTCTTCATCTTATCTTCAAATTCTTTTAATTCAACGCTCATTTTGTTCTCCATTCTACCGAAAATACGGCTTTATTTTTACTATGCTGTAACTAAAGTGCCTTTGGTTATACCATTGATTGTATTTAGAATACTATCTTTTTCATTGAGACCAAAAATCATCATAGGCATATGGTTTTCCATACAAAGCACTGCTGCCGCAAGGTCTACAACACCAAGACGTTTATTAATAATATCATTTATACGGATTTCATCATACTTTTTAGCATTAGGATTAACAGATGGGTCTGAATCATAAACACCATCAATAGATTTTGCAGAAAGTATTATATCTGCTTCTATTTCTATTGCACGCAAAACAGTTGATGTGTCTGTAGAAAAATATGGGTGTCCTGTGCCACCAGCGAAAAATACCACCATACCTTTTGAAAAATACTTATTTGCTCTGTCCTTTGAAAAAAGTTTTGTAAATGAACCACATTCAAATGGCGTAAGCACACTAGTTTTTATACCTTCTGAACGAAAAATTTCTGAAACATATATACAATTCATTACAGTAGCAAGCATACCTATCTGGTCAGCCTTTGTTCGGTCAATATTTTCACTTGTCCGTCCACGCCAGAAGTTTCCACCTCCTGTAACTATTCCAACCTCTATGCCTGAGTCAACAAGCTTTTTGACCTGTTTAGCAACACCAATACATGTAGCTTCATCAAACCCAGTTTTATTTGGTCCAGCAAGAGCCTCTCCACTTAATTTTAATAATACTCTTTTATACTTTGTCATATCCATCTCCTAATTAATTATTCTTCGTCAAAGAATTTATCTAGGTCTATTCCTGAATTATACAAAGAATAGTAACCATCTAATACTGCACCAGGATTGATATTAATAGATTTTGCTTTGATATTACCCTTTAAAATAGCTGTAGACTCAATAACTACAGGTCCGTCTATATCAATATTTCCACGCACAGCTCCCGCAATATATGCAGATGAACCTGACACATCGCCTAAAACCACAGTTCCAACACCAATCTTTACAGTGCCTTCACTTAAAAGACCACCATTAAGCTTAGGTGTGTTTACATAAATTTCGGCAGCAGAAACACCACCAGATACTATACCATTAATATATACTTTTCCCTGACAATCAATGTCACCTGTAATTGTACCTCTTACCTCAAGAGAACCATCAGATGAAATGCTTCCAGTAATAGTTGTGTTTTCAGTGATAACTGTAACTGTACCATTTAAACGTTCTTCGTTCATTGCTTTCATCGCTTCATCATTGACTATATCATCATTGACAGATGCTGGAGCTACAGGGGTCTTTACTGGCTGTACAGTATCTTCTTGTGTGTTTTCTTCTATTTCTTCCTGTGTGTTTTCTTCTGTCGTCGCTTCTGTTTCTTGCACTTCTTCTGCTTCGTTTTCTTCTTTACTTTCTTTATGTGCTTCAGCATTTATTTCTTCTGCCAATTCTTCTGCTATTTCTTCTGCTAATTCCTCTACCAAATCTTCCCCTGCAGTTTCTGATTTATCTTCTTCATCAATATAAAAATCATCGCTGTCAATATCAAGTTTGGCATCGTCAGGGTCATCAGAAGAAGTGCTATCATCAGCAAAAATCTGATTTAATAAATCCTTGTCAATATTATCATCATCAAAACCGCCTAAAGCACTGTCATCTAAGCTAAAACCTTCTGTACTACTTATATCGTCATTTTTAAATAAACCCATCTCTCGTCCTCCTGAGCCATCTATATTGAATACATTTTATGCATATGCCGCTATTATACCAGAACAAAATCGTCTTGGCAAGAATTTTACTTTTCTTTTTCTATATCTTTACAGCAGTGCCTTAACCCTTGTAATAAAAGAAGGGACAATTACTCTTAAGAAATATCAATGACAAAGAAACTTTATGGACTATATAGCTTTGCAATGGCTGGTATCACATCCCGATGTTTTCCCCATTCATAATAAAATTGCGAATGGTTTACAGGAGCAGAACCAGAACAGGTTTCTGGGGTGCACCATACAATGCCCTTTCTTGTGAGGTAGTCACCAAATGAACCATTAGCACCACTTATACTTTCATATATTGTTCTGTAACCGGTTTTTTGTTTTATAAGACTTAATAAAGATGAACTTTTTGTATAATAGATAATCCTTCCTGCCTCATGATAATTTATGACTGCTTTTGGCTTAACTTGATTGATAAACTTTACCATAGCTTTAGTTTCGCGTTCAGAGCAAGCATATGGTCCCGAATAGCCCTCTGGTCCTCGTTTTGTGCCTCTTGCGGTGTCTTTTCTGAAACCTACAGAAAAATTTCTATTTAAATCAACACCTCTTGCATTTGCTTTCCATCTGCTGTATCTGCCTTTGCCAAGCCGTTTTACAAGTTTTTTTAAAGATGCACTTTTAATTTTTGAAAGACCATACTGGCTTATATTTACACCATCTGGATTAAGCATTGGCACTACATAAAAACACACATCATTAAAAAGCTTGCTGTATAAAATTCCATTATATTTACCTGAATAGTAATACTTACAGCACCTTTCAAGCATTTTCATAACAAGTTGTGAATTAAGCCATTCTCTTGCATGCATTGAAGCGTGAATAAGAACTTTTTTCTTTGCATCTGCATTGCCAAGCCTTGCACAGTACACTTTATTACTATCTGCTGTGGATGTTAGCACTGACACTTCCATAACATCTTGGTAAAACTTTGCCATTTTATTTATATCCCTTGACATATCCGCATAAGAATACTTTGTGTCATATATATCTACAACATTATCTATAGCACTATCTGAAAGTGATGCTGTGTCATTTCTTATATAACCAAATGTACCATCAGCCAGTTTAAGCCTGTACCAACCGTCAACACTTTTTGCCACACATTGATATCTTCTGTTAGCCTTAGCAGTCGTTGTTACACTGCCATTGTAAATTCCAGAATACACAGGAGTTTTTTTCTTTATAAAAGCTCCTTTATTTATAGAAGTAAATATATTCTGAAATGTAAACTCCGCTTTTGAAATATAAGTTCCAATACCTGATATCTCTACGCTATATATTCCATTTTGTTTGTGTTCTTTATCTAATTGTAGTACTATTTCACTGTAACCTTTATAGACAATAAATTCTTGATAAGATATATTATCTAAATTTTGTATTGTTGCATTAAGAATAATTCCTGTATCTGGTACATACTCTTTTTTATTATAAAAAGCGTACGCAAGTAAATCATCTTCTGTTACTTCATGGTCAAACCTAATTACTATCCCCTCAAATTCAGAGATAAACTGTATTTCTTGCAGGGAAAGCTGTTTTGTTCCAAAATATTCTGAAAGAAGTTTGTTAATTTCAATATATCTATTTCCATTTGTTATCTTCCATATATTTAAAAAACCATCATGTTGTATATTTATATCAGCTT
>CANOID010000149.1 GCA_947565985.1 uncultured Lachnoclostridium sp. | reverse complement strand
TTTATCAAAGAGTTGGAGAAACATTCTATTAAATAATTTAACCATCTAGACTGCTACCCTACCATCCATATAATAAACTGAAAATCGTCTATAATAATATATTAATAATATTTAATTGGATGTGATTGTTGTTTTGATATAATTTTTTTCAGTTCTGAAATATCTGATGCAGACAACTTCTGCTCAGCTAGATATCCAGTTATAAAGTTAGAAATTGAGCCATTATACATCTGATTTAACAACGCCTGTGTTTCTATATTTTGAATTTTTCTCTTTGAAATATTTGCTTTACAGATAAATCCAGGGTCTTCTCGTAGAATAGCCCCTTTATTGATAAGGCGCTTAATTACAGTGTATGTAGTATTTTTTTCCCATCCTATATATTCTTTAATAATTTTAGCAATATCTCGTGCTGCTAAAGCCTTATTTGACCATAAAAGCTCCATTACATTTAATTCTCCTTCATGTAACCGCATTTCACCCATACTGTTATACCTCCCCACTAATATTCACCATTCTACTATTGACGTTAAAAAGTGTCAACAAAAAAAGCAAATAATATTCTACTTATGTAGCAAAGATTTTGTGCCATAAATTAACCCCTCTGATTAAGAGGGGCTAATTTCACATAAAGTCATAGCTATTAAAATCATAAATAAAGTTAGATACTAAAGTTAAACCTATTCCTGTCTGGTTCTGTTTTTTCCTCTTTTATCTTAGACCAGTCAACATTGTTAATTTTATCAAGAAGTTCATCCGCCGAATTTGCAGTTACTTTTGTTCTTTTTACACGTGGACTTTGTATGTATCTTCCTTCCTCTTTGTCTTCTTTGGAATTTTCTATGCGTTCTCTCTGTTTTTCACTTAATGTTTCTAATTCAGCAAAAAATGATACGGTGCCATTTTTATCAATTGAAATCCCAAAACGTGTAACTTCATCCTTTTTATCGCCAAGCTTCTCTCTCATATCAGAAAGTTTGCCCATGGCATCATCAATAATGCCTAAATTTTTCTGCTTGGTTTTTTCGTCACTAGCCATTTTTTCAAGTTCTTCAGGGTCTATAAGAACACTGAAATCCTTAGTTCCTCTTGATAAATAAGCATCAGCTTCTTCATCTGTGTTATAGTTTGCCACTATAAAGTCTACGTTTCCATAGCTTTTTCTAAGTTCTTTTAACAAGTTTTTAGCTTTGTCACTTAACTTAACTTCATCTTTATCCTTTACAGCCTGTGTCTGCTTTGTGCTGTTTGTCCTTTGGCTGCTATGTGTAGTATTATCATATTGATTGCCTAAATATGCACCATAACTACTTATACCGTTCATAAATCGTCCTCCTTAACTTATAACAAATCCATTTACTATTTACGATACTAATATCTTTATCGGCATTATTTGTCTAAAAAGTTAATATATAGAAAAAATGTTATCATTAAAAGGCAAGACGTGCAGTTTCTCTTGCAATCGCAAGTTCTTCATTTGTTGGAACAATCCACACTTGAACCTTGCTGTCAGGTGTAGAAAGAAGAGCTTCCTCTCCACGTTTTTTGTTGGCTTCTTCATCCATTTTAACACCTATTGCAATTAAACCATCCATAATAGCCTTACGTATTTCAATGCTATTCTCTCCTGCTCCAGCCGTAAGAGCTATTGCATCCACTCCGCCAAGTGCCATATAGTAAGCTCCAATATACTTAATTATTCTATATATAAGCACATCAAAGGCATTATGTGCATCTTCGTTGCCATCGTCAGAAGCTGCAATAAGATCCCTGAAATCGCTTGAAACTCCTGACATTCCAAGTACACCTGACTGTTTATTTAAAATCATAGTAAGTTCACTTACGCTGATATTTTCCTTCTGGCAAATAAATTCAATTATTGCAGGATCCATATCGCCTGAACGTGTTCCCATAGCAAGTCCTTCTAATGGTGTCATACCCATACTTGTATCAATAGACTTGCCATTTTTAATCGCGGAAATACTTGCTCCGCTTCCAATATGGCACACAATAAGTCTTGAGTTTTCATAATCCAGACCCGCAAGCTCTGCAAGTCTTTTTGAAACAAAACTGTGGCTTGTACCATGAAAACCATAACGACGTACACCATATTTGCTGTAGTATTCTTTCGGTAAAGCATATAAATATGCTTTTGCAGGCATAGTCTGATGAAATGCTGTATCAAATACCGCAACGTGCTTAATTGTTGGCATAGCCCTTTGACATGCACGTATTCCAAGAATGTTAGCAGGATTGTGAAGTGGTGCAAGGTCATTGCACGTTTCAATCTCTTTAATAATGTCCTCATTAATTATCACTGAAGAAGCAAATTTTTCTCCACCATGCACTAAACGATGACCTATAGCATGAATTTCATCAAGAGATTTGATAACTCCCTTTTCAGGGTCTACTAGCAAGTCAAGAACTTTGCTTATAGCAACAGCATGGTCTGGCAAGGAAGTATCAATCTCTGACTTATTGTCATTGGTCTTATATAAAATTCTTCCATCAAGACCAATACGTTCACAGTTACCAGATGCCTTTACTTGTTCTGTCTCTGCATCAATAAGCTGAAATTTAAGGGATGAGCTTCCACAGTTTACAACTAAAATATTCATTTTCACTACCTCCATAATAAAATACCTATAATTTATTAAAAAATAAATCTCCTTGTATAGTATACTTGATATGAAGATTTTTGTCCAGTCAAACAAATATTATTTTCATTCTGCTAATAAAATACTGTTTTCCCATATTTCCAGATATATTTTGGCACTTTTGTCAGCATACCACAAGTAACGTCTACTTTCTCCGGGTGCAACTGTTTGTTCCCATTCATTATATCCTATGTTCATTGCTGAATTATGTAACGGCTCATATTGTAATGATTTAGGTTTCAACGAAATTCTTGTATTAATTGCATTATGTAGTATTACTTCTATCCACTCTCCATCATTAGGATATAGAATTAATGGCTCTGGTTCACATTTTCCTGCAAGCACCATCTCCAAATTTTCTATTGGAAGCAAAATTATTTTGCTAGATTCAAGACATTCATGCTTATTATATATCATTGCCGTATTAATTGCTATAATTTCATAATGCCTTATAATATCGTTATTTTGGGGAGAAATAGAAATTGAGAAATCCTGTTCTTTTACACTGTAAAGTGGTGTAAGATTTTCTATGTATTTTCCATAGACACGAATAATACCCCATAAACAGTGCAATATATTTTTGGTATCTTCAAAATAGTAGAGATAATCGCCTGTACTGTACTTTTCTACAATATTTAAACTATATTTATTCGGATTCCAATGACCTCTCATTCCTGCAATATTAAAGGAATGATATCCCTGTCCATTATATGTACAATCTAGCACATATATCACTAATTCATCTCCTGGATAAGTTTCAAGAATTGGAGTTGCTGGGTCGCCATGGACAAATGAGCTAAACATATAGGCAGAGTCTTTGCCATTTTCAAGTCTTTTAATTATAGGTTCAATACGATAATTAATCCATCCAGACAATTCAGAACTATGTACAAATAAAATAAATTCTCTAAAAGATGTACCATCTTTGCGACGTATAATAGCTTGTGATCCTGAACGAAGTTTTTCGCTGCTATGTGGATTATAGAATGTAGCTCCTTCTTCTTCAATAATAATTGCCCCATATATTCCATGATGTTGATAAAGTATTGTATTTGGGTCACTTCCTGCAAAAAATTGTTTAGTAAGGACTTCTTTATTGAATGTGTCTGTTATATGAAGTTCTATACAGTCACCTGTATTAGCTCTAATAACAAGGGGTTCTGTTTTTATTTCTTGCTTCTCTACTTTATCTATATAAGATTCAAGCCCGCCATATTGCTCTAGTTCTTCTTTAAGTACAAAAAAACACCCATTTAAGTCATACCAGCCATAAGAATTATAAGTTATTTTTGCATGTACTATTGCAATTTCAAATGTTATTAACATACTATGCCCCATTT
>CANOID010000148.1 GCA_947565985.1 uncultured Lachnoclostridium sp. | reverse complement strand
GCAGATTTTTGGGAAGTATAATAAAAGGCGGCAAGAAAAAATCGGAGGTGAGGAACAATGTCTGATGCGTTCAGATTTGAAACATTTGTAGATGTCCACAGCAATATCTTTGAGGAATATCTTGGCTCTGTCATAGCGAAACTGTCAAAAGAGAATGAGGAATACCGTGCCGTGAGAGTCGAGATTGAGAATCTTTATGGGAAATATCCGAAAGTCTTAGGCATATTTGACACGGAAACAGCGGCAGGACTGACCGAGGAAGAATGTGCGGCACTCATTCAAGTGATGGAGCTTAGGAACAAACTCACGGATATGGAGATGCAGGCGGTTTACTTCCGTGGCTGCTATGACAGCGTGGGCTATCTGAAAAAAGCAGGGATTTTATAACGGACTGACCTAGGAAAAGGCGGTGTTGGCGTGGAGCTGATGCCGTCTTTTACATAGCCAAAGACATAGATATGTGGTAAAATATTTAAAATTAGAGTTGGAGGAATGGCTATGGAAAATTTAGATAGAACAAATACAGAGAAGGAGTATTTCAATAACAAACTATCACAAGTGAAGCATAATCCAGATAGGTTTAAATTAATGATTGGTGAAGATAGGTATTTATTTGGTGTTGTTTCAGCAGGAGATGAAGAAGCTCCTTTTAGTAGATTGATGCAGTATAAAACACTTTATGATACCTTACTAGATTTAGACTGGAAAGTAAAACTATCATTTGAAATGGCAATAAAATATGCGTACTCTGAATCAGTACAAAATAATTATAGCTTATTTAAGAAAGGTACAGAAGAAGAACAAATGGCGTTTTACTATATTGAAAATGCACTATTTAGAACGTCGAGTTTATGGGATTTGCTGGCACAGTTTTATAGGCTTTTTTATAAGATAGATATACCAAAAGAAAGGGTATATTATAGTAAAATTTTTAATCCAGAATTAGAATTGAGTGATAAGTTTAAAACAAAAGCAATAGAAATTACTGCATATTTTAAAGAAACAGATGATACCGATTGCAATGGAGAATGGAAAGGAAATCATTCTTTTGTCAATAATATTAGAAATAAAATGACACATAGGAACTCTCCTAATGTAGCGGTTATGAGTGATTATGATACAAATTTAAAACAACATCCTGTTTTTTTGATAAAAAGGATATTGGAAGATTATGTTACCGTGACGAAGTATATAAAGGAAATATTGGATGAGGTAGAAAAAGAAGTTATGGCATCTTTTGAAGTACAGTAACTACTAATGCTAAAAGGAGGTATTTAAATGGGAGATGTTTTCGATATTTTTGACCATTTTTGGGGGATAACGAACAATAAAGCAATATCAATAGATATTATTACAGTATTTTTATTGATACTTGCTTTTTGGAACTTTAAAATTATTAGACATCCAAGATACAGATTTAGAATAGCATTTATTGTAATTATTGTGTTGTCAAATGTGAATTTTTATTTGCTTCAAATAGTTGATTTTAAAATATGGCATATTTATTATTTTATTGTAGAATTACTAGGAATTATATATATTATTATGTCTGCCTATACACCAATGATTACATTTTTTCCCATGAAGAAGCTAAAGGCATTAGTTAGAGGTGGATTTAGAAAAAAATGTGATTCATATTTTCATATTATGAAATGGATTACACTAACTACCGCTTCAAAATTAGAATATAAGCGTTTGATAACAGATGATTATGCAAATCGGCATTTATACATTAACGCATACAATGAATTTTATTACTGGAATTGGAATAGATTGTTTGATTCTGAAAAAGATGAAATAGAAATCAATATGGCATATTATGCTGCCCTATTAGGGAATATTAAGTTAGCAAAAACACATATTTCTAAAGTAAAAGAAAAAAGCCCATTGTCATTATTAGTAGAGATGAAAATTTGCGATATACAAGGTGGAGATATTGAGGATGTGATTAAATATATAGAAAAAGCAGAAACTATTATGAAACCTCAGACACCTAATAGGATTACAGCACAAATATATGCAATTTATAGTAATTGTCGTATGATACAGGGCAATTATGAAGATGCTCTTTTTAATGCAAAAAAAGCATTGGACTTTGCTAAAAAATCAAGAAATAATATCATTGTATATAATACTTATGAACAACTTATCAGTCTCATGTGTTTTAGCAATCCCAGTACAGATGATATTTTGACATATTATAATGAATATCTTGAATGCTTGAATTTGAGTGAGCCATCTACTGCTATAAGAGCCTATAATTTTATGTCAAAATATTATCGCTTGCAGAATCAAGAGGATAAGTTATTGCCTTTAGTTGCAAACAACTATACATCTTTGATAAAAAAGTTAGAGGGATGTGAGCGTTATAATTGGGAAGTTTCAAATCTTGATGTTGCACAACATGCAGGGATACACATAAACAATATAATGCATGATGTTATAAGGGATTTTACTAATTTTAAAGATGTAAATATGCCAGACCGTTTTCATTTAATTAAAAAACTGTATGGAATTTTAGACCATTTTTTTGCTAATGATTCTAAAGAAAAACAGTATGAAGAGTATCGAAAAATATTTAAGGATTGTGAATATTATATTGCAGAAGAAGCATATGATGATTTAAAAACATATTATGATACTTTAGATTTGAACCAAATTTATGAGCGTTGTGGTATTCTGGATTCTATGGTTGCTGTAAGTGCTATGAGAGAATGGCATAATAAAATATGTATAATTAGGTATGATAAATTAATCGGCAATGCTTATTTTTATGAGAATTTGGAGATTGTAGCTAATAAATCTGAACATGAGAAAAGAGTCAGGATACTTGAGGATATAGCAGATATTTACAACACAAATGAACTTTATCCGCAAAGCATAGAGTTTTATATTAGGATAGCTGAAGAATGTTATAGTGTTTATTGGCTGAAAGATGAATCAAAATTTGAGTTAAGTGTCATTGATAAGGCAAATATGGAAAAATATATAGAGATTGCAATTAATAAGATAAAAGAAAGTAATAGTCTTAAAAGATTTCAACCTCAATATATCAAAATAGCTGCTCAATTATGTGTTTTAAATAGATTTGACGAAGCAACTACCCTTTATAATTTGTTTGATAAAAAAGAATTAAAAAATTTAAACAAGCGAACTATAAATTATTTTCGATTTGCAGAAGATATATTAAGGTCGCTTGGATATATCTGAATGAAATAATAAAATCATAAGTTTTTACATAGCCGAGAGGTTTTCATTAACGAAAATCCCTCGGCTTATTTTATTTTCAAGGAGGTGTGTGATTGGATTATAAGGAATGCAGACAGTCCCTTAACCAAAAACTGGCTGAAAAAGTACAGCGTGAGCTTGCCGATTTCCATGAGGATATTCTAAGCAGAAGCCCGCAGGAGATTTACGATGCCGCATATCAAATCATTCTAAAGAATGATATTGCAGAGTGTTTTTCCGAAGTGGATTATTCCCCGCAGGCGGCGAAAGCCCTTATGAAGTCCCCGAATCTTTTACAGGATATTTATGAGGAATGGCTGGAAAAGGACGATTCCCATATGGAAGATTTACGCCAGACTATCGCTGATTTTAAGTCCTATATGGTTAAGACGGAGAAGATTTTGTCTGGGAAAGAAAGGTGATGTTATTTATTGAGAAGCAGCAGACCCTATGTGCAGATTGCCCCAGACGTGCTTGAGCAGATAAGGCAGATAGATTTGTTATCCTATCTCAGAGCCTACGAGCCGAGCAACCTTGTCAAAGTCAAAGGCACGACGAACGTGTACTGCACCGCCGAGCATGACAGCCTAAAAATTTCCAACGGCAAATGGTACTGGTGGTCGAGGGGCTTCGGCGGCTATTCCGCCCTTGACTATCTGATGAAAGTTAAGGAGTACGGCTTCATGGAATCCGTGGAAATCCTCACAGGGCAGACAATGGCGGCAATGTCATTAACTTAACGAGACAAAAAGCTACAAAATATATCACCAATATGG
>CANOID010000147.1 GCA_947565985.1 uncultured Lachnoclostridium sp. | reverse complement strand
TAAAATTATCTGTAGCTGTTAAAATTTTATCTTTAGCTTCATCCGTAACATCTTCTGCTAATCGTTTCACCTCTCCACTATACTTACTGACTATCGAATTAGCACTGTCTTCTAATGGCTCCCTCAATTTATCAATCATCTCATAAATCTTTACCGCTGTCGTATCTTTTATTTTATTAATAATGCCATTAATACTGGAAATAATAGCATTTTCCATATTGCTCGCACCTTTAACTCTGGAATCCAGTTCTTTATAAAATTCTGTTTCCGCCGTTGCCAGTACCTGATCTATTTTTTTTCTTACCTCACCCCATATCTCTTTTGATATATTATCTGTATATCTTTCCCCAAACTTATCTACTTCATTTCTAATCTCATTAAACTTTTGTCCGACATAACTTTTAAAAGTAGCGATATCTTTATAACACTTTTCTTCCAAATACAATAATCCATATAATTTATCCTCCAGAATTACTTCCATTTCTCCAAACATATTGTTTGTCAGTTCAAATGCCTTATCTGTTGTCGCCTGAGTAACCGTTTTAATTAATTGGGTCGTACTTTTCTTCAAATTCTCAGTCGATGAATCTATGAAACCAACGATACCATTCTGTAATTCACCAAATATATCCTTTATTATTGTACCTGCATATTTCTTTGCCTGTTCCTTTAACTTTCCGCCAATTTCCCTCCCTGCTCCAGACAGACTCATTGTCCATGTCTCTTTTGCCTTTATTACTGCAACTTTTTCTCCATTCATCATATGATCCATATCAATGGCTGATTCTGCCAATGCCAGTGCCATCTGTAATGCAATCTGCACTACCTGATACGGAACAACTCCGGCTGTTGCTGCCTGAACCGCCAGACCAGCTGCCTGGGTTGTCGCCTTAATTTCTGAATTGGTAAACGCATAAATACTATTGCAAATAAAACGAATGGCAAATATCGTAGCTTTTGCAGAATCCACATTTTTTGATGGTGTTTTATTTCCATATAACATATATTCTATTTCTGCACCATACATAAAATTGTTTTTTGAATTAATTGGAAATCCGCTTAATGTCTTAGACATATAAGCTTTTAATTCATCTTCCGATAACTCAGAAGACTTTTTCCCTTCATCCACCAAATCAGTCTGTACTTTGGCTGCATAAGAAAAATTTTCAAAAATATATTGCAAAACAAACAAGTCGTCTCTTCCCTCTTTTAATGCCCCCGATATTCCGGAAAGAATTGATGATACTACTGATTTCTGACTGGAATATGAATCTGATACCTTGTCTGTATTTACACTGCCACTGCTAACACTTGAATCACTTAATCCGGATGGCAAATCTGATTTTTCAATAGATTCTTTTAAAATTGACTTATATGTATAACCATATTTATCTTCCTTTGCGCCTCCTGTGCTGCCATCTGAATCTTCTGTATTTTTATTTTCTTTATTAGCCGCCACTTCCGACTCATCTTTTGCACTCTCATAATCAGCTTTAATAGAATCATCCTTTTTAGAATTTCCATATGTTTCTTTTAAGAAACATCCAAATATACTCAACGGCGCTTTTAGATAGCTACTGTCCGGCAAAATGGTATGTGCATCTGTATTTGGCTTTTCAATATGTTCATAATTAGAATATAATTTTTTAAAATATGCTTCTAGTTGATTATCACTTAATACTTTTTGATTTTTTAATTCAGTATATATATTACTATTTTGCTTTACCGCCTGAACTAATCTGTCATAATCTTTAATTTCCGCTATTTTTTTTACCCCATATTTATAAGACGTACTATTATTAATATATGTGAGATACTCCTGAATTATACCTTTCTGTTCTTCTAATAGCTTTTTCAATTTATCTAAATCATTTTTATTATAATCTTTTCTTACAGACTCGATTTCTGTTTTATTGCTTTGACTAAAAGTATCTTCTCCATCCTTTGAACTATATGTATTATTAGCATTTTCCCAATCTTTAATCTTACTTTCATACGCTTCAATTTCAGCCTTTACGGTATCACACTGCTTAATTGCCGCCTCAAGCAATAACTTTAAATCCTCCAGGTGTTTTTTCACTTTACTCAAGTCTTCAGAAATCAGTTTCACCCAGTTTCCAGCCTGTTTCTTGGCACATGCTTTATAATCCTTATAAATATCAATGCGTGAATTAACAGAAGATTCTAAGGCTTTATATTTATCCTTTATTTTATTATATCTATTAGTATAATCTTCTTTTTTTCTCTCCAGTGCATCCTTATTTTTTTTTGCAAAATCTATCTCAATCTGAAATTTTCCCATGTTCCGTGATATTGTAAAATTCTTCGCAATCAGTTCTTCTTTTTCTTCCTCTAATAACTCTTTTTTAACTATGTTATCAATATTATTTTTTATATATTCAGAAAATTTAGAATCAAAATTATAAAAAATTGTCTCTAAAGTTGTAATTCTGTTTGAATCTGCATTAATTCCTTTATACATATTTTTTTTTAAATTTTTATACTCATTATAGTTGTTGCTCATATCTAAATTATTAGATAATATACTTTGTATATAAGTCACCTCATTTGAATTTATTTTGTTATTTACATCACTTAACTCTTTGATAATATCATCAATTCTATCACCATTTTGACTATATTGTTTGTTTAGATTTTCTTTCTCTTCATTTTTGTTGCTGATAGTTTCGGAATATTCATTAATTTGCTGAGTTGCATAGTAGTTATATGCACCAATTGCTTTTGTTAATGTATTAAAAGATTTTGCCTCACCTTCTACTATTCCCTTATTAACATCTTTATCTAAATTGAACAGGTACTTTTTGTATTCCCTAAACTGCTTACTTGCAGTACCTGTATTAATAAATTCCGATTTATCTTCATTGAGCTGTGAGGAATCAAAATATTTTTTATTATTAAATTTATTATTTACTTCACTTTTCTCCGCTTTTTCTAAATTGGCCCTTATTGCTGCTATTGCCTCATTTATATTTTTAAATCCATTGGCCCCATCTTTTAACTCTGTATCAATAGAAATTTTTTTTACATCCTCATTAAAATCTGTTAAATTAAATTCTAATAATAATGTATGAATTTCTTTATATGTAACCTGTTTTTCTCCAGGCTTCCATGTATCCTTATAACTTTCTACCCGTTTTGCATATTCATATACCAGATTGTTTTCTCCCTGCAATACGGTTTCATCATATTTTTTTTGATATGCATCAATTTTCTCATACAAATCTTTGCAGGCATCAGAAACCTTTTGTGTACTTTCCTGAGCTTTCACCTGTACTTCGATGACCTCTGACTGATCCTCAACTTTATCAAATGCTTTCAAAGAATCTAAAAAACCCAATCCAAGGACAACTGGACCCCTGTATTTCATATATTCCACAATTTGCTTTTTTAATATCTGCGGATTACATAATGTACTTCCTTCCATCCCGGAAATTTGAAAATCTTCCAGAGACATATTTAAAAAATCAACTGGCTCCCCCCCATCTATCAATATATACTCTGCCACATTTCCTAAAAGCATACTGACATAGTCACTGGCATCCTCTTCTGAAACTATTCCATAAGAAACCACTGTTTCTTCAAAATATCTTCTGATATTTTCATTCCAGTCTTCTTCTGTCTGTGAAACAGAAAATAACCCATATACATCTTTTAATATTGTATCATAATTTGCAAGTGCAGAATTCAGTGCCACATCACCGGCACTGGATACCATTGATTTTGCCAGATTTAGTCTGGATATATCTACCATTAATGCACTAAACATCATTGTCGGCAATAATATTGCTACCAACAATAATGATATAGAACCCTGTATTCTTTTTTTCACCATCAACTTCATACCCGCAGTACCTCTTCTATTTAAATAATTTATTTTTATATTCTATAATTTTGCCAAACACAGAACTTACTTTACCTTTTACACTATCTATTTTTTTATCCGCACCAGTCGCCACCAAAACATTATCAACTATATCTCTTGCCAAATCGGCATTTCGTATAAACTCATC
>CANOID010000146.1 GCA_947565985.1 uncultured Lachnoclostridium sp. | reverse complement strand
GTAGCAAAAAGAGTCCCGTATTTATGCGGGTTCTGGTGTTTCGCAAATGCCTAATAGATAAAAGGCTTCGAAAGGATTATAAGAGAAGCACTGACGAATTTAAAATAATTTGCACTAGTAAATTCATTTTATATTTTAAGATAATAAAAATATATTGAGACGATGATAAAAATAGCCATTCCTATAATTAGGTCTAATAAAAGATTTTAATAAAATCAACATAAAACTCATAACTCATCAAATATGAATTGTAATCATTTTTGAAAATTTATATTAATTTTGGGGATAAACCTGTATAAAAATAATAATTATATTTATATCTATAAATGAGCAAATTTGAAAATTGCACAAATTATGCTACTAAGTCCAATATAGCATTTAAAGGGCAATGTTTTGCACCACATTGATAGATATAGGTAATATGTTCCTTTTGGATTTCTCTTTGAAAATAGGCATAACCATCCTCAAATGGGCAGAGTTCACCTGTTTGGGTACAACAAAGTAAATGCACAAGTGACATTATAAGCCAGTATCTACGTATACCCTGTGAGGAACATATCTGGTATTTATCAATGGCAAGTTTTTCCTTTGACTGACGAAAAAATAGCTCAATTAACCATCGTTTCACATAAGCATCAAGTATTTGCTCTGTTGTAAGTGATACATCAATCAGTACATACAAATGCACGAAGTGCTTTTGTGTTATGAAATGCATTTTCAGGGTAACTGATAAGTACTATAGCATTATCCATACCATTAAGCTTACCTTCATATTGGTAAATATAGAATTTGCGGTTACCAACTGTCACAAGGCTGGTATCCTCTTTAGAGATATAGAGGGCGAACTCACTGATTCCTTGTTTTATTCCACAAGGAAATATGATACGGTTTGTTTTCAAGGCTCCTACCATATAGAATCCTTTCTTCATAAATGCATCACCTAGTTTACTTGTTGTGTACCAGCTGTCACATAGAAAATAAGAGATAACTGGTGGTATAGGAAGTTCCTCTGCAATTTCATGTACTATGTCAATTTTTGATTTTGACTTGTCATACATGATAATAGTATAATTTAGTACAAACCCATTACATGAAAGCATGATGGCAACTGCTTGATGACCATAGTCCTGTTTCCTTTTAAGATGAGACTGGTGGAAATATGCATCTTCTATAGGATGCAAAGCCTTTGACGAGGGCTTTGTATGAAAAGATATTGTATCATCCACAATACACAAAACTGGTTTTCCAGTTAAAGCAGCCTCATGATAAATAATATCAATGACTGTTTGTTTCAAGGTATCTTCAAGTATGCTGTCATTCCATTTTCCATGATTAAGAAAATGAGCAATTGTAGTTCTATGGCAAGGACTAGATTTCCTTTAAAACCAGCTGTAAAAACGGAGAGGATTATTGCCAAAATATGTTTAATGTATGTTTGAGAATATATTCTGCATAAATTTAATTGTTTTAAACTGTTGTAAATAATCTTTGAATAGTATATACTGTTTTCCATAAGGCATTCTCCTTAGTGTGCAAAGTTTTTGTCGTTAAAAACAGTATACACCCTAAAAAGATGAATGTCTTATTTTTTGTGCAATTTTTGAAATTTACTCATTTATAGTTTATATTTTAAAAAACTATTACTTATAGGTACTGAGGATAATAACCTTTTATAAGTTTATCCTAGAAATTGTTCAAGACAAACGCATGATTGAACAAATTGTAAATATTACCAGTTTTTGTTAAAATAAAACAAAAACTGGAGGTATATATATGGAAAAACTATTACCGTAGATGGAATAAATTTAGGATACATTGTAGGAAAGAAAAGTACAGCATAAACTTAAGGATATTTTGGTTATTGTCCTGTTTGTAACACTTGCAGATACAGATGACTGGGTAGAAATTGAAGAATGTGCGGAAGTTTATTAAGATTATTTAAAAAAGTACGTAATACTGGAAAATGGTGTGGCATCACATGATACAATACAGAGAATAATAAGCATGGTTTCACCAGAAGCCATGCAGCAACTGTATATAAAATGGCAGAGAATTCTAGATAGCAGAGAAGGGGAAGTTCTTAAAAAAATTGTATGCATATATGGAAAAACTATAAAGGGGAACAGGAAAAAAGAGAAAAAACCGTTTCATATTGTTTCTGCATGGAGCAAAGAAGACGGCTTCTGCATTGGACAGAAGGCAGTGAAATTACAGCAATACCACTTCTTGAAACAATACAAATAAAAGGCAGTGTTGTTACAATAGATGCAATGGGCACACAGACAGCCATTGCAGAAAAAATAAAAAGCAGGCATACAGATTTATATACTTGTGGTAAAAGGAAACCAGAAAACATTATATAATGATATAAAATATTATTTTTCAGAAAAAGAATTCTTGTGAAAAATAAAAGAAAAAGGATGCCACAAAAAAAGCATTGAAAAAGCACATAGGCATCTGAAAACAAGATAATATTACCAGACTGGCGATATAAAGTGGTTTTGCCAGCACAAAGACTTGAAAGGCATGAAAAGCATAATAATAGAACGAAAAATACTGAAAAAAGAAGGGAAACGACATACAGAACACAAGTATTATATAAGTAGCCTTGCAGAAGACATAAACTTCGCCAACAGGGCAGTTTGAGAACACTGGAGTATTGAAAGCATGCACTGACATCTTGATGTTACATTCCGTGAGGATTATAATACAACATCAAATAAAACAGCAGCCCAGAATCACAATATAATACGCAAATGGTGCTTAAGTATACTTAAATTGGCAGAGCTGTCCCTTAGTATTAAAAGACTTTAATTAAAAAAGAAACGTCTTACAATAGGTTTACATCCAGTAAAATTTTTAGAAGAGGTATTGTAATGCTTAAAAATTAAAAAATAGTATATATCCATTACAAGGGATGTTATAATTATTCATTCGTTTGTCTTGGAATTTGTTTTTTATGCCTTGACAAGCTAGAATAATAGTAATATAATTAGCAAATGTGGCGTGTGATATGCTGAACCATAAGCCCCGGTAGAGCATCTACGCGCAATTATTATAGTAGATATAAATTCGTAGTGATTAAGATTAGGAGGTACTGGGATGAAAAGTTTTATGGCTAGCCCATCCACAATTGAAAGAAAATGGTATGTAGTTGATGCTACAGGGCATACGTTGGGACGCCTTGCATCAGAAGTTGCCAATGTATTAAGAGGTAAGAAAAAACCAATTTATACACCTCATATTGATACTGGTGATTATGTAATTGTAATTAATGCTGATAAAATAAAAGTTACAGGCAAAAAGCTTGATCAAAAGATATATTATAACCATTCCAGTTATGTAGGTGGAATGAAAGAAACAACACTCAAAGATATGCTTGCCAAAAAGCCTGAGTATGTTATAAATCACGCTGTAAAAGGTATGCTTCCAAAAGGACCGCTTGGGCGTCAAATGCTGAAAAAGCTTCATGTCTATGCTGGTGCACAACATTTACACGAAGCACAGAAACCAGAAGTTTTAGAAGTTAGGGAAAGAGCATAATTGAGAGGAGGAAAATATAGTGGCAAGTACAAAGTTTTATGGAACAGGCAGGAGAAAAAGTAGCATTGCTAGGGTATACTTATTGCCCGGCACGGGTAAAATTACAATAAATAAAAGAGATATGGACGATTATTTTGGTCTTGAAACATTGAAAATAATTGCTCGCCAACCTTTTGAAGTTACAAATACATCTGATAAATATGATGCAAAGATTACTGTACGTGGTGGTGGATTTACAGGACAGGCAGGTGCAATTAGGCATGGTATTGCAAGAGCACTTCTTACAATAGATGCAGATTTTCGTCCTGCACTTAAAAAAGCAGGTTATTTGACACGTGACCCACGTATGAAAGAACGTAAAAAATATGGTCTTAAAAAGGCACGTAGAGCACCACAGTTCTCAAAAAGATAATTTTACGAAAGTTCAAAAAGAGTTCAAAAAACCCGAAAGTCCAAGGTTTGCGGTGACAAGGAAGTAATTTCATATTAGGCGGTATATCCCTAGTTATAAGGGCTGTACCGTTTTTTCTTGCTTTATAGGAAATTCCGACTCTTGGAGAGTATAAAAACAGGCAGAAAT
>CANOID010000145.1 GCA_947565985.1 uncultured Lachnoclostridium sp. | reverse complement strand
AACAAGGGACTGTGGAAAGTGGATCATTTCAACTCCACTTTTTTCACAGCCCCTTATTTTGAGAATATGTAATTATATCATTAATAAATGACGATATTTAATAAGTAAAGTGAAGTTGGGAGCATTTATTGGTTTACAAATTTTTCACATGGCAAGGAGGCTATTTATATGAAAAAGACTATTAAAAAATGTTTTGCCATAGGATTATCGTTTGCTTTGGCGGTATCAACGATATGGCAAGGAATGCCAGTTTTGGCAGATGAGGGAAATTCAGACCAGATGTCTGAAAAGGAAAGAATGGATTTGGAGATTTCAAGCAAAGCAGTAAATAATTACTGTGATGTTGATGAAGAACCTCCAATTAGTGTTAGTGAATATAAAGATTATATTCCACAAAATTATGCAACAAAGCTTGATGAAAAGTATGACCCAAGGGAGGATGAGGAAATTTCTTCAAAGATACCTGCTATAAGAGACCAGAATCCTCTTGGTACATGTTGGGCTCACAGTGCAATGGCTATGGTGGAGATGAGTCTTTTAAAACAAGATAAATTACCATCAGATGAAAATATGTCAGAATTTCAAACAGTGTTCTTTATGAATCATGACTGGACTGACCCACTTGGTTTATGTAGTGGTGACAATTTTCATGTAATAGAACGTAGCGGTGGGTCTACTGCTTTGTCTTCAGACTGGTATACAAGAGGAAATAATACTGCATACACAAAATTTATGCTGATGGACTGGGTAGGAGCAGTATCAGAAGTTAAAGAACCAGCTACAAAATATGATATTTTACAAGAGCAAAAGGGTAATTCATATCTTGATGACAGTTATGCTATAAGTAAAGATACAGCACATGTGCAGGATGTCTATGTAATTAATTCTAAAGATACAGATATTATGAAGCAGATGATATTGCAGTATGGTGCAGTTGGAATTTCTTATTATGATGATAATGTTTATTACAATTCAAGCAAAGCAGCATATTATAATTATGTCAATGACAATACTAATCATGCTGTTTCTGTTGTAGGCTGGGATGATAACTTCTTGGCATCTAATTTTAAGACAGCACCTCCTAGCGATGGGGCATGGCTTGTGAGAAACAGTTGGGGAGATTGGTATGGAGATGGTGGATATTTCTGGATGTCTTATCATGACACTTCATTAAGTCAAGCATCATATGCCGTAAATGCCGTAAGTAGTGAAGATAAAGAAAATTACTATGACAATAATTATCAGTATGATGGTGGTATCTCTACAGGTAATGTAGGTATTAATTCAGGGGTTGAAGAGGCAAATATTTTTACTGCAAAAGGAAAGGAAGTATTAAAAGCGATTGCTATTTATACTTATGCTAATTATGACTATGATATAAAAATATATAAAGATCTTACAGATAAAAATGACCCAATTTCTGGTACAGAGGTAACTGGTGCATCAGTAAGTGGAAACCAGACTTTTGAAGGATATCATACGGTTGAACTCGGAGAAAATGTAAATCTGGCTTCAGGAGAGGTATTTTCTGTAGTAGTAACACTAAAAAATAAAAATGACAATTACACAAACTTTGCAATAGATGGAGATTTTAATGGAGGCTGGATTTATTCTGATGCTGATGCACAGGAAGGACAAAGTTTTTTCCGTGTAGCAGGAAGTAATTCTGAATGGCAGGATTTAGGAGCCAGTATGCAGGCAAATCTTCGTATTAAAGCATATACGATTAATGGTGTAGAAAATCCAATTACAAACATTGATATTACAGAATCAAAGTATACAATGAGTGCAGGAGATACATATAATCTTTCTTCTACAGGAAATATGGTTGTACAGCCATCTGATAGTGATGATACTGTCGTTTATTCTTCTGATAATGAGAGTGTTGCTACAGTTTCTCCTAATGGCGTAATTACAGCAATCCGTCCAGGAGATGCAGTTATAACAGCATCCGCTTTTGCAGGAACAGGCAAAGACAGTATTAAAATACATGTTTCATTAAATAAGCCTGCTGATGGAATTACACTGTCTACAGATGAGTTGAGACTTTCTATAGGAAGCACTAAAAAAATTGAAGCTATTCTAACACCAGATGACACTGATGATTATGCTATTTGGACTACTAGTGGTTCTGCTGTTGCAACTGTGGATGAGGATGGCAATGTTACAGGAGTAGGAGAGGGTTCTACCACTATTACTGCTACGACAATTAGTGGTATGTCAGCAAGTTGTATTGTCAATGTACAATCACGGGCAGGCGAAATTATAGAATGTACATTTGATAAACTACCTAAAAAACTTTATAAGTACAATACATATAAAATAGCTTTAAGTAATGCCATGAAAAAACTTTTACCTGAAAAAATAACATGGACAATGGGTAAAGGAACTCCTGCCAATATTGAATTGACTCCTGTAGGTGAAAATGGTAAAGATGGCTGTGAATTATATATAAAACAAGTCGCTTCTGCTAAGAATAAAGGTGAAAAATTGAGACTGGATGCAGTTGTGACTTATATAAAAACAAGCAAACGAGGTCAGACAGAAAGGACAAAGGCTTTTAAAAGACCATCAACATCATATAATATGAGTTATGATATAGATATAAATAGAAGTAGCCTTTCGTTTACAGATAAAAAAGTTTCAACAATGCTTAGCGTTTCTTTTAATGAAGGAAAAAGTGATGACCAGCCGACAAATACAAAATTAAAATGGATGGTGACAGATTCTACAGGTAAAAAGGATAAAAATGGTAGCAGGGTTATCTCAGTAAATGGCAAAGGTGTTGTAAAACCAAAAGGACCGGGTATAACATATGTAACTGTATTTGCAGTAGATAGTTATGATAAACCAAGTAAAAGCTATAAGGTTCAGGATACAATAAAAGTTACCTGTGTACCAGTAACAACAATTAGATTTTCACCTGCTTCAATTAGCCTTAAACCTACAGAAACTATTAATTTAAAAGAGAGAATTGTATTTAATGGAGGAATAGAACCATTTAATAAAGATAAAATGAAGTTAAAGTGGAGTAGTAACAGTAAGAAAAATGTTTCTGTTAATGGCAAGGGGGTTGCCAAGGCTGCGAAAAAAGCTGTTTCTGGCACTTATACAATAAAGGTGCAAGCTATAGGAGGAGTCCAGAAAGGTCAGACAGTGCCAGAAGCAACAATTAATATTGTAGTCCAAGAGTAGGAAAGGGGCAGTTTATATGAAGTTTGGTAAAAAAATTTTTATAAGAATGATTGTATTAGTATGTACATTTGCATCTATACTTGCATTTAGTTCTTTCCAAGCTGGTGCTGCATCAAAGTTTAATATAAAGGGAACTGTGTTATATGGCTATAATGGAACTAATACATCTGTTTTTGTTCCAACCAAGGTAAAAACGATAGGAAAAAAGGCATTTGCAGCTAATCAGAAAGTTAAAAAAGTTGTAATTAAACAAGGAGTATCGCAAGTTAGGTCTTTCGCATTTAAAGGATGTACAAAGCTTAAAAAAATAGAGATTCCAGCTTCGGTTAAAAAGATTGCGAAAAATGCTTTCAGTGGATGTAAAAACTTAACGATTATTACACAAAAGGGGACATATGCGTTGAAATTTGCTAAAAAAAATAAAATTTCATGGAAGATAAAAAATGCTGGACAGTCTGGTGGCTCTGATAAAGAGCCAGCAGATTCTAAGTATAACATTACAAGCATAGAGTTCTATATGTATACAGCAGGCACATATCCATGTTATGCCGAAAAAAAAGTTATAAATAGTATATCTGATTTTGATAAAATTTATGAGTCATTATTGCTTTTTGACAGTGGTATAAAGGCAGAAGATGAAGATATAATAGCTGGTGGTAGAACACTTAGGGTTGTCATTAATTTTTCTGACAAAGAAAGTAGACAAATAGAATGTAATCCAGGTATTTATACAGAAGGAAAAGTTGTGAACAAACTGGCACAGGATGTTTCTATTTCAGAATTTTGGGATTCAATAGAGGTTAAAATAACAGAAGAAATTCTGTGATATAATTAATTTAAAGTATTTTTTTCACTATTTGTAAGTGTAAAATTGAAATAGATACATTCTATGCAAGCAGCCAGATATGTTCTGCTTGCGGATATCAGAA
>CANOID010000144.1 GCA_947565985.1 uncultured Lachnoclostridium sp. | reverse complement strand
CAATGGGTAGTTCACACCAGTATATCATATTAGAAAAATTATTACCACTTTTATTTTTTCACTACTGCACTTGTATTCCTGCCAGATGATTAATAAACTGTTGTGCTGTTCTGCCTGATATTCCTCCATGGCTTAGCTCCCATCTGTTTGCTTCCAGACAAAGTTCTTCATCTGACAATTTAATTTCAGGATACTTTGCGGCAAGACCTTTTACAATATTAAAATACTCTTGCTGTGAAGGTTTATAAAATCCTATAGACACTCCAAAACGTGCAGCAAGTGATAACTTCTCCTGCATAGTGTCTGAACGGTGCAGTTCATCCTTTGACATATCCGAGCGGTCGCTCCACGTTTCTCGTATAAGATGCCTTCTATTTGAGGTAGCATATATAAGCACATTTTCAGGCTTAGTTTCAAGTCCACCCTCTATAACTGCCTTTAGATATTTATATTCTATTTCAAACTCTTCAAATGAAAGGTCGTCCATATAAATTATGAAACGATAGTTTCTATTTTTAATCTCTGAGATTATACGAGACAAATCTTTAAATTCATGTTTATAGACCTCTATCATCCGCAGTCCTCTGCTGTAGTACATATTTAATATAGCTTTGATACTTGTAGACTTTCCTGTACCTGCATCGCCAAAAAGAAGTACATTATTGGCACACCGTCCATTTAAAAATGCCTCTGTATTTTCAATTAGCTTTTGCTTTTGTGCTTCATATCCTATAATATCTTCAAGCATCATATTTCCAGTAGATGTTATAGGAATTAAAACTTCATCTGCTTCTTTATTATTTGATACTCTGAAAGCCTTGTTCAATCCAAACTTTCCAACGCCATATTTTTTATAAAATCCTGTGACAATATCATACATCTGTTTTTCATCAGAGGCACTTTCTATATCTGCACTAAGCTCTTGAACCTTTTCGCCTACACTTTTATTAGAAATCTGCCCACTCTTAACAACAGCTCTATAGTCTGATATTATGCTGAAACAGTTTATTCCAAGCACACTTTCCATTTCAGAAAAATCATAGTCAAAAAGCTTTTTAAATATAAGAAAATCCCCCTTTGCAAACTTATTTACCGTTCCTTCATTAGCTCCAACCTTTTCAGAAACGAGCGTAAACGGATTTTCACTCATTGCCAGTATAAACGCAAGATAATTATGCCATAAATTTTTATCAAAGCCATATTTTGTTGAAACATCTAACAGACGATTTATTTCAACATAAATCTCTGTTATAAGATTCTCTTTAATGTATTTTCCAGAAACAAACCGCTGACATATATCTGCAAGCCTAAATAAAATGCTGTCTTTCCCTGCATTTCTGTAAATCACAAGTTTTGAAATTAAACGGTACATACAACTTTCCTCCACAATAAAACAATAATAATACAATTTGTTAGATTTTGATTATACCACACTTTTAATAGTTTTTACATAATATTTTAAAAACTAATAGTGAAATATATATAATTGTGATAAAATAATTTCATTTTAAATACAAACCAAATTGTTCACAGCATAAAAGAACTCGTTCCAATAACTGGCTTGTATATATAGAACAAAGTTAATTATGAAAGGAATACATAGAATAATAATAAAGAACAAACGAATAAAATACGATTTTGAATATACAGACAACAAGTTTTGGATTTCAGTTATTATACCACAAAGAATAAGTTCTTTTTAAATATTCTTACCCATTCTGCAATATAAGTGTAAATTCAATATAACTATTTTAAAGTCACAACAGGTTCAGCTTTGAAAAATCTGAATGCATCTAAAAAAATAACGTTTAGAACATTAGATTCTATTGATTCAGTATAATTTTTAAGTAATTTTATAGATTTAGTTTCAAGAATAATTGCTGTGTGATGAAACTTATAAAATAGAAAATGAAAAGTTTTTATACAACTAAGAATAGTTGCATTTTTTCTGCTTTTTCTCATCTTCATCAATTTTAAATATATATGCATCATTAAGGGTTGGCGATACTCTCTTGGCAATGCCTATTGGCTGGTTTTTAGATATGACTCTTAAAACCACCTCATTATGATAAATACTTTTACTTGAAACTGAAAATTTATCTTCTAAAGCAACTGATTCTTCTAAATTTGTTGTAAGCTCCCATACTTTGCCATTACACTCATCTAATAAAAGCTTTTTACTGCCATTATAAATAGCATTGCCATAATTAAGAATAGCAAGATTTTCACAGGTAGATTCAATATCTGAAACTATATGTGATGAGAGCAACACAATTCTATCTTTAGAAAAAGTCATAAGTATATTGCTAAAGTGAACTCTTTCTTTAGGGTCAAGACCTACGGTTGGTTCATCTACAAGTAAAAGACGTGGGTCTTTGATAAGAGAAACTGCAATTCCAAGACGTTGTATCATTCCACCAGAAAGCGTATTTATTTTTACACCTCTCTTATCTGACAAATGCGTCATCTCAAGAAGTTTTTCAATTCTTTCTTTTCTGTTTTTCTTTACACCATTTAGTGTAGAGAAGTAATCCATTATTCCAAAAACTGTCATATGTGGATAAAAAGAAAATGTCTGTGGTATATAGCCAATTACTTTTCTTATCTGGCTTAAATTTTTAATATCCTTGCCATCTATCTTAATTTCTCCGGATGTCTTCTGCAATATTCCAGCTAAAATTTTTATTAAAGTTGATTTACCTGCACCATTTGCTCCAAGCAGCCCATACATACCTTTTTTAAAAGTTAAATTAACTCCATTTAAAGCTTTTAGTTCACCATATTCTTTTATAAGATTATTAATTTCTATTTCCATTCTTTCTAACCATTCTTATTCCTTTCGACTTTGCATATGTTATAATTAATAGTATAATGAAAATAACAATTGTAGCAATGCCAATATCTCTTTTTGATTTTGAAATCATATTAGTGTAACCAGTTACACTTAATGGCATTGTTTTTAAAATTACGCTAAAAAAATAATATATAATATATGAAAAATATCCGACAAAATAATTTTCAAAAAATTCAGTAATCAGTAAAGAAAAAACTCCAAGAAACAATGAACTTAAATATACACCAATGCACCACTTACCTACGGATGCATGATTAATAATACAAAGAAAAAGCACAGGAAGTTCAACCATTACAAATAAAACAACACATACCAATATCACCCTTGACATATAAATAAACGGATAAAAACTATTGGAGGTATATACATAACTTTCCATATCATAATTTTTTTCTATATTTCCAAGTCTTATAAACAAAAAAAGCGATGCAAAAATTATAATATTTTCTCCAACTGTAGCAATACCAAGTACATTCATGTCTGAATATATAATAAATGGATACATTAAGCACAAATATGGAATATATAACAGCACACTTTTATCTATAGCTTGTCTGAATATATAATATCCAAAATTTCTTGTGTATATATTATTTTTCTTTTGGCCCTTTTTTGTAATGTTATAAGATTGGCTATAATTATGGTATACAATGTTTTTTAATATTCTATACAATTTTATGTTATTAGCAGTTTTAAATTCAATTAACCTGCTATGTTCCCTTCTATAATTAAATATTTTCACTGTAAGTACCATTAAAATTGCAGAAAACATTATTACAATAATTCTATTTATCAATATATAATCAAAATAACTCTTGTAAAAACTATAATCATCAAAATCGCTATATCTTACAATCAAATTCAGACTAAATTTATGATTTGGTACACTGGCTATTGATGCATAATATAGTAAAAACTGTATTATGGCAGTTACTATCTCAGACTGAAACAAAACACCTATAAAATGACCTATAGCCGTTATAATTAAAATTGATGGAAAAATTATAGAAGGTGTCTGTTTTAAAAATGGCACAATGCTTATATTATATCCATAATTAAACAGTTTGTTCCAATGTATAAAACAGGCTGCTTCAAATACAATATATACTATACTTAAAAACATAAGTATTGTCACAGTTGCGAGATATTGGCATAAAACAAATTTTACAGAACTTACATTTCCTGTGTATATATATTCATTTATCTTCGCTGCTTTTTCTTCTGAATAGAATCTGAAAGAATACAAAATAGCAAATAAACCGATAATTAGTCCCAGATTATCTAATGCTAAATATGAATATCCATTAGAAATTCCATGCTGGTATGTTAGTGTAA
>CANOID010000143.1 GCA_947565985.1 uncultured Lachnoclostridium sp. | reverse complement strand
CCAGAGATTAAAGCCTCATAAATACTTAATTTGTTGAGTTTTGCTCATGGCTATATTAAAAGAAAATGGAGTGGAGGAAATATATTCCGATGCATTCACTGGGGCTAAAACACACAGACCAGGACTTGACAAGCTTCTGATTAAGCTGCAGCAAGGGGATAAGCTGGTCATTACCAAACTTGACAGGATAGCCAGGAGCGCAGCACAGGGGACAGAGTTAATCCAAACATTGCTAGACAATGGGATTATTGTACATGTATTAAATATTGGGTTAATGGACAATACGCCAACTGGAAAGCTGATCCGAAGTATTATGCTGGCGTTTGCTGAATTTGAGCGTGATATGATAATTGAACGTACCCAGGAGGGCAAGGCAATAGCAAAAAAACAGCCTGATTTCAGGGAAGGGCGTCCTTGTTTATATAACAGTAAGCAGATACAGCATGCACTTGGATTATTACAAAACCATTCGTACAAACAAGTAACAGAACTGACTGGTATTTCTAAATCCACGCTAATCCGTGCAAAAAATAAGACTGCACAAAACCTATAAATATTATAAGGCAGGCATATTATTTTCTCTATATACTTCATTTTTTATAAAATTTAATACCTTGCGAACTTGACACCACCATAACTGAAACTAACAGTATATTTGTAGTATAATTTGCAAATGTATTTAAAAAGTTATATGGACAAATTATAAAAATAGTTATCTACTAAATTATAGAAAGAAGGATAAGATAGTGCCGAATATAAATTTTGATAATATGGAAAAAGGATCATTTATTAAAGAATCTATTCATATTTTGCATGAAGCATATATTTCAAAAAAGCTCATCTTATTTATAGGCTCTGGAGTAGACCATGATTCTGGTCTTCCGTTGTGGGATGATGCCATAAAAGTATTTTGCAAGCGTCTGGATATTTCTCCCGATGGTGTGGACAATCTTAAAGTACCACAGCACTATTACAACTCTCGGGGCAAAAAAGAGTATGTGGAATTATGTCGGGAAATTTTTGGCCATGGTAGAGAACTGCATGCAAATGAACTGCATGATAAAATCATTGAATTTAATGTAAATACATTAATCACCACTAACTATACGGATATTTTAGGACAGGAACTACGAGACAAAGGTCGCTTCTATAAAACAATCTGCCAGGATAAAGAGCTTCCTTATGTAAAAAATGAAAATCTAATTATAAAAATGCATGGTGACTTTGAACATGACAATTTTGTTTTAAAAGAAGATGATTATTTAAACTATAGCAGCAACTTTCGATTAATTGAAACATATGTAAAGGCTATTATTGCCAAAAATGTGGTCTTATTTATTGGATACTCTTATAGCGACCCGGATGTAAAACAGCTGTTTTCCTGGGTAAAGGATGTTCTGGGAAATGATTTTCAGCAGGCATACATGCTGGAAGGTTTTAAAGATTATGATGAAAATGAATTTAACTATTATAAAAACCTGGGGGTTAATGTGATTTTCACAAATTCTTTCAATAAAGAAAATGATAATAAAACAAATCTGCTGTGTGTGTTAGACTTGATTAAAGATGGGGATAAAGAAAATCTGTCCAATGTAGAAGAAGCTAAAAAATATTTTATGCCTCTCCTTAATTTCGACTATATCTTAGACCGATATGTTAGCAAAGGATTGTCTAAATGTAAATTATCCATAGATGGTAATGTCTTAATTTATGCTCCTTATGAGGAACTCCAGGAAAATGAGCCATATCAATTGTTGGGTAAATTAGCTGAACACATTCATGAAAAAAATGTAGATCCTGATGATGCATACAGCGTAATCGCTGATATACTTCGAAAAAGCAGCATTGACTATATTGCAAATGTTAAAGTCAAGACGATGAATCCTGCTATTGAAATTCCACATTCCAAAAACCAGTTGGTTGATTTGATTATGGAATTCAACTATACAGAATTGAGACAGGTTGCAGAGTATAATGATTTTTTCAGTTCAAACAACGAGAAAATTTATTTGCAACAAGCATATATATACTATTTTTTAGAAGAATATCCAAAGGCTTACACAGAATTATGCAAAGCTGCAGAAACAGCTTATAAAAAACAATTATACACTCTGTATTATATCTCCCAGTTTAATAAATGCAAAATAGAAAATTACGTGAAGTTCAGTCCAAGCGTATCTGAAGATATTCTCCATAAAATAAATAAAGATGTAGCATCTATCCACCTGAATAATATCCTTATGGATATGCCAGATTCATCTTCAGAAGATTATCAAATGTTGAGAGATATTGAATCCTTCCAACTACAGTATTCGTTGTTCCAAGATGCATACAGAGTTTCGGAAAAAGTAAAGGAACAGCAGGATACAACCTATTCCTTTTTTTCAGGAGTTCCAGATTATTTTATTTTGCAGAGGATGATCCGAGATTATCATTCTTATCTTGTATGCAACTTCCTTATGATTGATAACTATCGGGAAGTACAGGAGGTATTCATCTTATATGTAAAAAGTTTTTTAAAGAGTGCAGCTACGCCAAATAAAAAAGCTAAATATGAAGTTTTTCAAAGTGGGAATGTACATGCACCAGATATCGGATCATTTGAATTATATTTAATGATAAAATATATGTCGGAAAAAGATATAACAAATATGCTCTCTGAATATGGTATTAATATGCTTCCAGTGGACGAGAAATGTAAGGATTATATGAAAAATATTTTAAAAAATCTGCAGTCAGAAAAAAGTCTTCGATGCGACCGTGAGTTTTGGAATTGTTTGATTGTGTTGTCACATATGGATATGGATGCGGAAACAACTGAGAATGCCCTTGACTGTATTTCTGCAAAATTCAACTATTACAATTTTCGGGTACACAAAAACGCTATTTATAAGTTTTTATTCATATGTCATAAAATGAAATGTTTTAAAGAAAAGAACGCTGATGAATTTCATATATATGATTATGCATTGGGCAGATTTCTAGAAAATCTGCTGAATCAGGCTGAACTAGCAGACGATGAAAGCTTGCGTAGTTACAGCGAAATCATACAAACTGTCACTAATATAATTTATGATTTTTATGGAGAACCTGTGCATTTGGATATTCGAAATTTTCTAAAAGACGAAAAATCATTGATTGTAGCAAAAGTATACCAATACTGTAGCAATAAAAACAAGGAAACCATTGTAAAATATTTTGAAAATAATCTAAAAAACCTCAACTGGGAATCCTATGAACTATATTATGAAATTGTGTTCAATGACATTTTAAAACCAAATCTTGAATATGAGCAAAAGATATTTGCGGATATAAATAACATAAAAAAGAGATATAGCAACTGTATTCCAAATGAATATGAAAATGTACTTACCACAATGTGTAACTTATATCTAAATGAGAAGATTATTGATGTCGAAAAACTAAAAAAAATTATTAAAAATTCTGAGCAAAATAATTTAATATTTTTAAGTGACATCGAAAACTTTGATTACAGCAAGTTCGATATCGAATGGTTGACTTTTTTTCATGGCGGTCTATTAATGAATATTTCGCAAAACGAAACGGCAAGATCAAATATTACAAAAAAATTTTGCCAACAAATAGAATTAGGTGATATCAGTAAACGGCTTTTAAAATTGTATTTTAAATATTTTGCTGTAGTATAACTAACACAAATATATAATTAACACATACTGCATTTTTGATTATAATTTACTCCTTTGTATTGGTATAATGTATTTATTATATCTTACATACCATACGGAACTAACTAAATAATTTTTTTGGGTATTTAGATATAAATACGATATGATATTGATATTTTCATCTTGTATGTAATAAGCATTAAGAGTTCTTCTATAAGCAAAAATACGCTGGATGATGAATCATCCAGCGTATTAGTAATCTGAAAATAGCGGTTTCAAGTTGACTATCGGTCAAGATATCCTTTCATTTATCAATTAATCATTAGAATTTAAGGCTTCAGTACGAAATAACTATATCTTCCTAGTATGGATGGAATATCTTTACATATACCTTAAAGTTCTGATATATTACCTGCTCAGGCATAGTATAGCTTGATATGTATCACTTCATGTAACCTTTTTGGTTGCTTATATATGGAAAAATCTTTAAATTGTCAATAGATCTTTAAAATATTC
This sequence comes from uncultured Lachnoclostridium sp., assembly GCA_947565985.1. GTDB lineage: Bacteria > Bacillota > Clostridia > Lachnospirales > Lachnospiraceae > Butyribacter. Next base: position 63 of record CANOID010000143.1, on the reverse strand, counting down.
ATTTAAGTTGATACATAATAATTGTAGGCCTGCAAGTGGATGTTGTCAATGTTTTGGTACATT
>CANOID010000142.1 GCA_947565985.1 uncultured Lachnoclostridium sp. | reverse complement strand
TTGAACAAGGAATGAAACATAAAAGTTTTATTTATAACTTTTTATAAGTTTTCAGCAACGGCACAAGCAATGGAAAAAGTATATGACCCTGTTAAGTTAAAAGACTACTATGATGAACTTTTACATGGAAAGGCAAAAATTGAAGCAATTCGCAGTGCAATTAAAGAAGCAGACGACAATAATGACTTACCATTTATGGTTTACTTTCGTGAAGATTTATGTCATGAATCAACCTTTTTTGGAGATTCTATGGATATGATGGTTATATTTCCAGAAATATTAGGCATTATAGATAAACATCCAAATATACCAGTTACGTGCTTTGACACATATTATGATAATGCAGATGACCATGTTATGTGGGTGTATAAGTGGATCATTAATGCTTGTAAAGAATTTTACCAAATTCCAATGGAAGACTGTATAAATTTTTTTGAAGATTATAAGAGACGCTCATTGAAATATGGTTATAATTTAAGACCATATTACAAGGTGATATATGGATTTTACAATATTTTAGGTGATACTAAAAAAGCAGAAAAAGCTTTCCGTATGTTTGAAAAATTGCCACGTGATTCAAATAGCGACTGTAAGGCATGTGAAAGAAATTCAGAAATTCTTTTTTATCTCAATAAAGACAATCTTGACAAAGCTTTAAAATTGTCTCAGGACATTGAAAACTTTAAACTCACATGTGGCAATAATAAAAAATCATGGCTGTCAATGAAGAGCAATTATATGAATTACTATATTAGACATAACAATTTTGAAAAGGCAGCAGAAATATCAAAACTTATAGTACGCAATTCAGATATGGAAAATAAATGTGAAGAATGGGACAATATTTTATACTGTTATGCACACATAAATTTAGCAAAGGCTTTAAAAATTTATAAAGATCATTGGAAAGAATGGCAGGAGGACAGAAATCCAAAAGACAGTTATGATGAAAGTAAAAATATATGTTGTTTCTGGAAAATATATGAATTAAATAGAAAAAGAAAAACTGTAAAACTTGAGTTTGATATATCATTTCCACTTTATAATGAAGATGATTTATATAAGATTACAGATTTATTTGACTATTATTATAATAAAGCAAAAACTATTGCTTTAAAATTTGATAAAAGAAATAGTACAGACAAATTTATAAAACAGCTAGAAGATGCACTAAATGAAGTAAGTAAAACGGGTTATAGGGAGGACTAGGACAGTATGGAAGATTTTCGTTTTAAAGTAAACTTAGGTGGTATGATAGAGATTTTATCCGACCATCTTTACAGTAGTCCTGATGTCTATATAAGAGAACTTTTGCAAAATGGTGTTGATGCTATTAATGCAAAGAAAAATTGGAATAAAAATCAAAATAGAGGTCAAAATAATGACTTAGATTCAGATATAGATATAGAAGGTTTAATTACACTTGAAATAGAAGAGAGACAGAAGCTGATTTTTACAGATAATGGGCTTGGACTTACAGAGGATGAAATACACCAGTTTCTTGCAATTATAGGAGAATCTTCTAAGAGAAATTTAGAAAATGGCAGAATACAGACAGACTATATAGGAAGGTTTGGTATTGGGCTGTTATCATGTTTTATGGTTTCAGACGAGATATGGATGTATACAAAGTCATGTCATAGTGAGGATGCACCTGTACTTGAATGGCGTGGGAAACCCGATGGCACATATAATATAATCAATCATGGAATTAGCAGTGATATTACAAGCTTCAAGGAAAAGAGTGGAACTCAGGTTGTTTTAACTGCAAAATCTGGAATGGAGGATTATTTTACAAAAGAAACTATTAAAAAACTTATTATATACTATGGAATGTTACTTCCATTTCCAATTATAATAAAACAGAAAGATAGAAAAGAACAGATTAATCCAGTTTATCTTCCTTGGGAAGGCAGAGAAACCAATAAAAACGAGCTTATGCTTTTTGGCAGCATGATGTTTGCAGAACCAGACAGTAACCTTATGGACAATATTGAAAATAATATTGAGAATGTAACAAAGATTGGCTCAAAGTTTTTTGACTGTGTGCCTTTTCATTCAAAGGAAGGCAATGTGTCAGGTGCTGCTTATATATTAAATCACAGTGTACAACCTACAGTGAAAAACAGTCATCGTATTTACTTAAAAAATATGCTGCTTACAGAAAAAGGTGATAACCTTATTCCAGACTGGGCAGTATTTGCAAAGTTCATAGTAAATGCAATAGATTTACGCCCAACTGCCTCAAGAGAAGGTTTTTATATTGACGAAGTTTTATTAAAAGCAAGAGAATCAATAGAAGATACACTTATAGATTACATAAAAGACCTTGCAGAAACAAATCCAGAAGCATTTAATAGGTTCTTTTCAATACACAGGCTTTCACTTATGCCACTTGCACTTGTATCACCAAAACTTTTTCGAATTATTGCAGATCACTGTGAATTTGAAACAACAAGGGGTGTGTGCACAGGCTATACTTTAAGAACAAGCAACGAGCCATTAATCTATGCACCTTCTGAATCAAAATATAAACAACTTTCACAACTTTTCTTTGCTCAAGATAAAAGACTGATAAATGTCGCATATGTCTATTCACTAGAAATTCTTATAAAACTGGGTGAAGTGTATGACCTTGAGGTAACAGCAGTAGAAGACTGGAATATAGAGGATTTAATGAGAGATTTATCACCAGAAAACCAAGATGATACATTTGATTTCATTAAAACGGCAAACCGAATTTTAAAAGGTCATGACTGCCGTGCGGAAATAAAACAGTTTTCACCAGCAAACCAGCCTGTATTTTATCTTGTAGATGAAAAAACAGTATTGAAACGTCAGATTACAGCGGTACGCAATACTGCTGATACAATGTTTCACAGTATGCTAGATGCATTTGTACAAGACCTTGGACATGACACAGCAGCAGTATTATATTTTAATTATGACAATCCGCTTGTGAAAAAACTTGTACAGCAAGAAGATGAAACAAACTTGAAACTGCTTGTGGAAATACTTTACATTCAAGCATTACAGATTGGTGGATTTCCTCTTCACCACAATGAACTTGGCATACTAAATAGAAATATACTTGTACTTATGGAGAGAGGCTTATAAAAAACGGGAGAATTTATTAAAAAATGTCTGAAAATGAACAACAAAATAAAACAGAAAAATCTGTTAAAAAAATATGTAAAAAACTAAGTGGGGTGGGATACTGGGTTGCAAGCATATTAATTATTTATATAGCATTTTTTGTAATAAACTATTTTACGCCTGCACTAGCAGATGATTTTTATTATATAAGACACTTAAGCTTTGGTTCAGGTGAAAAAATAGAAAGTTTATCTGGTCTTATACAGTCAACAACAGCTTTTTATAAATCATGGGGCGGAAGAATTTTTGGATATTCATTAATGGTCATTTTAAATGTAATACCACCAGCAGTTTTTGATTTATTAAATTCAGCAGTTGAAATGCATAAACAGTATATCCAGCGCGAGGAATATATTTTAGGACAAAAGGCAGCAGGGAATATGGATGTAGCTGTGCCTATAATTTCTTATAAATATCCTTTTCGTTCAAAACATGATGCATTAAGTGGGCTGTCTGATATTACAGAAGATAGCAGCCATTGGATTAACCAGTCGTTGGCAGGATATTATGGTATTAATTCAGTTACTGGAATTGTGCCATAATTTTTGCATATAAATTCTTTTGTTAGATTTAGAGTAATAACTTAAAATTTGAATATTAAAATTACAAGGAGCAAAAAATATGAAAACAATATTAAATACTGAAAACGCCCCAAAGGCAATTGGTCCATATTCACAGGGAATTGATATAGGAAACCTTATGTTCCTTTCTGGACAGATTCCTATCTGCCCAGCAGAGGGAAAAATTGTAGCAACAGATATTGAAGGACAAACAAAACAGTCTTTAGAAAATATACGAGCAATTTTAGAATCTTGCGGATGTACAATGGACAATGTAATAAAAACAACAGTTTATCTTAAGGATATTGGCGATTTTGTAAAAATGAATGATATTTATAAAGGATTTTTTAAAGAAGGAAGTTATCCAGCAAGGTCCGCAATTCAGGTGGCAGCACTTCCCCAAAACGCATTAGTAGAAATTGAAGTAATTGCATTCAAAGAATTAAATACTAAATTATAAAATTTGGCATCTTGGTAAAAATTCCAAGATGCTTTTTTTACTTTATAGGAAATTCCGACTCTTGGAGAGTATAAAAACAGGCAGAAA
>CANOID010000141.1 GCA_947565985.1 uncultured Lachnoclostridium sp. | reverse complement strand
TTCAATTTATACATACAATGGAAGCCATGGATGTGTAAATTTACCTAGAAACTTTGCAGCACAGTTATACGAAGAAGTGGAAGCTGGTACACCAGTAATAGTATATTAAATTTTGGAGGTATTAGAATGTCAGTAAGAATTATATCTATTGTTATATGCTTATTTATAATGATAACAAGTCAAAATATAACAGGTACATCTGTTGTTGCATATGCAAAAAGTGGATGGACAGAGAATAAGACACATTATTTTGATGAAAATGGAGATATGGCTAAAGGTATTGTAGTTATCAATGAAAAATTTTATTATTTTAACTCAGATGGAAAATACTTAGCAAAAAAGACAGCAAAAATACGCAAAGCAGCTAAGTATGAAAAGCCATTTGCAAATTTAAGGAAATTGATTGGAGAGCCAAATAAAGTAAAATATTCTGCAAGTTGTTATGGAAATGGCAAAGATGGTATGTTGACATATGATAATTTTACGATTTATACTTTTAAGCCAGTAAAAGGCAAAGAGATTTTTATGGGTGTAGAATAAAAGCATATGGGAAGGATTAATTATGATAAAGAGAATAGATAAAAATATAACAAAAATAGGCTTATTAATGATTGTTTTTAGTTTAATCATAACTGTTACATATGTACCGTCAAGTGCAAAGGCTTCAGCTAGTACAACGTTATTAGAACAAACAGAAAAAATTGTAAACAAAAAAGTAAAGCAGACAGACAGTGAAAGAAAAAAATTAAAAAAACTGTTTAAATTTGTAGAAAAGAATTATGACTATAAACGTACTGTAGATTTTGTAGCATACAATGGCTGGGAAAAAGACTATGCATCCGAGATGTACTCAGAAAAAAAGGGAAGCTGCTATCATTTTGCGGCAGCATATTCATTTCTTGCAAAAAAAGCAACTGGTCTTAATGTACGTATAGGTATTGGAAAAACCAATGGATTTTCTGGTACATTACAGGGTCATGCTTGGGCAGAAATAAAAATAAATTCAATATGGTATATATGCGATACAAATATGGACAAGTATGCAGAAAATTCTTCTGGAAAATACTTTTTGAAAAAAAGAGATAAATTAAAGAACATTTACGATAATTTTAAAGGTGTGCAATATTGTACGGCTGCATTTTGATTTAAAGAAAAAAGCGAGGGTATGAAATGTTACAAAAATTGATAAAAAACATAATATGCATTTTAATAATAGCTGTTCTAAATACAGGAATTGTCGCAAGTGCTACTGGTATTGACAATGAACTGGATAATTCAGATACATCAGAAATACCTAAATTACCTGAAGAATCAGAAATGCCTGAAGAGCCAGAAATATCACAAGATGATACGCAAAACACTGAAGAACCTGATGAATTTCTAACAGGTTGGCAGGACATAGAAGGTAAAAAATATTATTTTTCACTGGACACAGGAGAAATGGTACTAGGTTGGCAAGAGATAGAAGAGAAAACGTATTACTTTTTACCAGAAACAGGGGAGATGATAACAGGCTGGCAGGACATAGACTGGGAAACGTATTATTTTTTACCAGAAACAGGGGAGATGGTAACAGGCTGGCAGGACATAGATTGGGAAACGTATTATTTTGCACCAGAGACAGGAGAGATGGCAACAGGTAGGCGAAAAATAGGCAAAAAGTTTTACTATTTTGCAGAAAATGGACTTTTACATACATCTGGATTGGTAAAGGATTATGATGTAACTTATTATTGTAATGACAAAGGTGTCTTAATATCAGGATGGAAGAAAATCAAAGGTCATAAATATTATTTTTCTAAAAGCAATAATGAAATGTATATAGGACTTCATGAAATTAAAAAAGATTATTACATATTTGATAAATATGGACATTTGGCACAGTCTGAAGGGATATCTATAATTAAAGTGGCAGGGAAAGTTTACTGTGCTGAGGCAGATGGAAAAGCAGCAAGTGGTTGGCAGATAAAAGGAAAAAAGCTCTACTATGCCACAAAAAAAGGAAAAGTAAAAAGAAATACAAAACATCAAGGCATTGTACTGACCAAAACAGGAGTTGCAAAAGATAATATTGACTCTAAACTTAAAATACAGCTTATCAAAGTAATAAGGTCTATTACTAATGAAAATATGTCAAAAAGTAGCAAGTTAAGTGCTTGCTGGTCTTATATAGTTAGAGGTGGATTTCACTATGCAAGCAAATATCCAAACTTAAATTCTTCAGAATGGCAGAAAAGCACAGCATATAATATGCTTACCACACATTCAGGGAATTGTTACAGTTATGCCTGTGCGTTTGCAGCTTTGGCATCAGAAATTGGCTATAAACCTTATATTGTTTGTGGAAGAGTACATGGCTCAAGAGACAGGGCAGCAGATGGCTATACACGTCATGCATGGGTAAGGATTAATGGGCTTAATTATGACCCAGAGGCACAGTATGCAGGATGGATGAGAGGGATTTATGCTAGAAGAAGTTATCCAGCAGCACATCAAATACAGAAAGTTGTGGCATATTAGAAAATGGGAGAAAAGATGAAGAAAAAAATGAAATTTTTAATAAAAAGTTGTATTTACACTGTTTTGACTGCCCTGTTTATCTGCCATTGTACTAAGTTTGCAATGGCGGATAGTATTCCTTTTGAACCAAATACGACTAATATGCCACAAACTGAAAAGATTGTAGCCAGACCAGACACAATAGATTAATCAGAGTTAAAAATGCCTGATGGATTCTACTACACAGAAGATGAGGTTTATTATTATAAATCGGGTATTATGCGGACAGGATGGCAAAAAATTAAAGGGCGAAAATATTATTTTTCCAAAAAAAATGGAGTGATGCAGACAAACTGTATTGCTGGTACAAAAAATACAGGATTTTATTATGTAGATGAAAATGGGATACAGGTGACAGCTCCAGAAATAAAAGCAGCTGTCAAATATGTAAAAAAATATACGAAAAATACACAAACAAATAAAGTAAAATTGCAGAAATGTTATCAGGCTTTACGAAATAACTATCATTATCAAGGTTCACAGGATATACCAACAGTCAAAAAATTTTCATCTTATGCCTACGATCTTCTTACTTATGGCAAAGGGAATTGTTATCGTTATGCCACAGGATTTGCCTGTATAGCAAAAGTGCTTGGATATAAGGTACTAATAAATATAGGAAAAATTTCCAGTAGATATGGAGGTACGACAGAACATGGATGGGCAGAAGTAAAGTCAGATGGTGTATGGCATAAGTGTAATATAAATATGAATTTATATATGCATACAGGCAAGACCAGTAGAAAATACAAGTATACAGAAAGATATAAACTGATTATAGAAGATGGTAAGGTATTTTGGCAATAACAGTTAGTATAACAAAAAAATAAATCTGTATAAGGGCGCAACTTTGTAGTTGCGTCCTTTTAAATATGTTCTTTATATGCTTGTAACATATAAAAGAACAAATATTGCTCTCTTTGTGGCAAAGATTGAAACAATTCTAAAGATTCTAATAAAAGTGGAGAACACTCAGAATCAGAATATTCTAAAATTTTACCAATATGACATTCTAAAAAATCACAAATTTCAGAAAGGGTATCTAAACTAGGTTTTGTTATACCACGTTCCAATTGGCTTATAAAACCAACAGATAAATCAATCTGTTCTGCTAATTCTTCTTGTGTAAGTTTTTTCTTTTTACGGTAATAGTATAAATTTTGTCCTAACGTTTCATAATTGACACTCATAAATCGTTCTCCTCTCGATTACTTTTATTTATTGTTTACGATTTTGTATAGAAAAAACAGCGATATATAGTGTCATTTTTTTCAAAAAAATTAGTATAGGTATTGAAAATTCGCAGTATTAGTGTTAGTATATAAAAAAATAACAGTATTACAATTATTTTTTTACATTATTTATATACTTGTCATAATAACTAATTCAAATGGAAGCTATATAAGAAAGGGGAGTTTTTTATGAAAAAGAAACTAAAAATAATTTTGGGAATTGTATTTAGCGTGGTATTTTCTGCTGTTATGGTAATAGTGTTGCCAGAAAATACTGTGAATACAAAGGCAGCAGAAATATCTATTGATGAGATGAATTTTCCAGATTATAAGTTCAGGAATTATGTTTTACAAAATTGCGACACAGATAATAATAATAAATTGTCAGAAGAAGAAATTGCAGCAACAATCAGTATAAAAATACCTTATGAATATAATAGATATATATATAGTTTAGATGGTATAGAATATTTTACTGCATTAACAATATTAGATTGTGGTAACAATGAACTTACAAATCTGGATTTAAGTAGTAATACTGCATTAATAGAATTAGA
>CANOID010000140.1 GCA_947565985.1 uncultured Lachnoclostridium sp. | reverse complement strand
TATGGAAAAGTTTATATTGTAAAAGACGTGCAGTTTCAAAAAGGGTCAGTTCCTCTGGTGCTTTTTTATTAATAAGCCCTATGCACTGAAAGCACAGATTACATTTTCTTGCAGAGTCAAATGTACATTCATTTTCCTTAAGCATTAAAAAGGATTCTTTATCATAGAAACTGAATACATCATTCTGCAGCATCTCGAGATTTCTACTCTGGTCTATATGATATATTTTGGGAATAATTTCTTTTATATATGGATTATGCTTCTGAAAACCATCTCTATATTGTATTGACAAGTCTGGCTTTATATAACACATAAAAGATACTATGCCATTTTCAAATGATGGCAATTTTGTTTTAAACTCTTCAAGCCATTTTTCATAATTGCGAGTTTTGCTCAATATACCTTTAGTATAATAGTAGTGCAAATCTCCTTCTGTAAAAGAAATTTGTAGTGATATTTCCACTGGTCTGCCTGTGTCTAATACTTCATAAGAATATAAAGGGCGTAAGCCCGCTGCTGTCAATATTGCATCAATTACTGAAGTTTTGCCAGTATTATTTTTACCGACAAGAATCAGAGAGTTTTCCATAGATTTAATTTCAAGCTTGCGTATAGATTTGAAATTAACAATTTTCAAATAAACAATTTTCATAATAAAATATTCCCTTTCTCATATTCTATGAATTGTGTTAAGTTTTGTTACTCTATAAGTTTTTTTTAACTGCAAATCCAAATGAGCCACATTGTTTCCCCAATGTGAAATATGAACCATGTGAGTAAGTAACAAGACCTGAGCTGTTAAGGTTAAATTTGCTATTTTTATCCATATATTTCTCATCGGCGTGTACAGAAGTTACATTTGCAATAAACATATGATGTGAACCAAGTTCTTTTATTTCAGTTATATTACATTCAATATTAACTGGTGATTCTTTTATCATTGGACATTTAACTGTATCTGCTACTTCTTTTGTCAGATGACACGCTTTCCATTTGTCTATATCTCTGCCAGAGCGAACACCACAAAAATCGGTAGCATATACTAAGTCTTTGGTAGTGAGATTTATTACAAATTCACCAGAATTTTTTATAATACTATACGAATAACGTCCCGGACGGACTGATATATAAAGCATAGGAGGATTAGTACATATAGTACCAGTCCATGCAACTGTTATTATATTGGATATACTATCTATATCACCACAGCTTACCATTACTGCAGGGATAGGATAAAGCATATTACCAGGTTTAAAATTAATTTTTGACATAAAATACCTCTATTCTTACCATTTTGTATATTATATCATAAATTTAGACTACACAAACAAAAATTATTGTGCTAAAATATAAAAAAAGAATCGTAAATGATGATATATAGAAAGGTAGGGATATAATGGCAAAGTATCTGGAATTTGAATCTATGACAGAAGGGCTGGAAAATAAAGTTGTACAGAATTTAAAATTTAAAACAGGAAATTTTATATGGAAAATAAGGTTTAATGTACCATTAGACCCTAAAACTGTTAATAATGTAAATTTATACGTTACATCTGTAAATTTATCGCCTTTGAGAACTTCCATAAGGTATAATTCTTTAGATAATGAAATAGAGATAGAGCCTTTAGAGCCATATGCACAGAACGAATCATATATTTTAAATATAACGACCAATGTTGCTTCACAAGGCGGTAAACATCTGCCAGAACCATTACAGGTGCAGTTTAAAATTGAATAATAACAAATTAGATACATAAAAATAGCATATCCTGATTGAATAAATCCAAGATATGCTATTATTTTATTTGACATTTTTTAATATAGCATTTAGTTTTACCGCTACCACTCTGTCCATGTGATTTAGTGCCTTAGAGTCTGGAGTAGCAGATTCAAAATTTACAAATAAATAATTACCATATACTGCTATTTCTTCATTGAGTGCAGGCATTTTAACAGTCTTTTTAATATTGCCCGTTTTCATATTAGTCTTGCCTATATTAGATGCTTTATATATATTCAGTTCGCTAGTGTATCCATAAGCTCTGGAAAGTATCATCTTATTGCCGCTGAATGTAACACCTTGTACAGCAGGAGGAATTGTCACAGATGATTGTTCTGTGAGATTTATATTGTTTTCTTCATCTCTTGTGATAGCATAACTTCTAAGTGTTCCATTTGTGGTATATTCAAAACTTCCTGCCCATATTTGGTCTTTATACCAATCTAAGAATGACGCTTTTTTATCTAATTCATATGTTCCTGTAAATTCTACAGTTTTAAATATAGCACACTCCTGTGCAGCTACATCTAACTCATTAAAATCAATTGTACAAAGTTTCTTACCATTTGTAATCCATACATTTTCGCCATCAAATGTAATACCGCCTGCATGTGTTTTATTTGGAAGAACGATTACTGTGAGCAAGTCTTTAAATTCTTTATCCAATACATATATTACAGAATTTTCTTCGCCATAGCTATCATAGGCAGATATAAGCAGATAATCATTGGCAAATGTCAGTCCCTGTGGACACATTGATGTGCTTTCAAAGCCATTTACATTGGTTGAACGTATGCCGGGTATTGTATATGATTTATCGTATTTTGCAGATTTTTTTATTATTGGCGTATTTTTCCAAGCATCAGAATTTATAAGTTCTTTTTTTGTTTTATAATAGCTTGGTATCACAGTTGTTTTAAAATTTGTACGTACAGTAACATCAACAATGGAATTTTCGCTTATAAATTCCTGATTAAAAACATTTCGGTAAGCAACAACATTGTACTGGTATTGTTCTCCTATTGTAAGGTTGTCATAAAGCATAGATACCGTTTTAGCATTTTCAACTGTATCAATAAGGACAAAGCTGCCATCAATTTCTTGATATATATAATAGCCAGCAGCACCTGATACTTTTGACCATGACAGACGCAGCTTGCCATAACCTGGTTTGCCGTTTAGTGATACTTGTGCAGGAAGGGTTGATGTCTTTACAACATCACTAAAATCACTTGTATGTTCTTCTGTATCAGCATATGTCATAATTTTATACCGATAGTTTTTACCAGAACTTAAATCTGTGTCTGTATAAGAAGTTTGTGTGGTACTGCCTACATATTCAAATTCATCGCTGCCCATTCTTCTATATATGATATAACCCGTAGCTGTTTCGTTGTAATCCCATGTAAGATGTATTGATTTTGCTGTGTTTTCACTTAATGCAAGACCTGTTGTGATATATGGTGTTGTTACAGCACGAAGCACATCAGAAACAGGACTTTGCAGGTTAGATATTTCAAGGTAAGAACATATCATATATGAATAAACTGTGCCTGCTTTAAGTTCTGTGTCTGACATAGAAGTTTCAGTTGTCAGTTTATAAAACTCAAATGGTGCATCATTTATGCTTCTGTATATATAGTAAGAAGTACATGTTGAGTTTTTATCCCATGACAAGTCAATCTTATGGCTTTCTTCACTGACAATTTGAAAGCCTGAAACTACAGATGGACAAGCATATATTGACAGTGTATCTGATGGGTTTCCTGTATTTGTTTCATCAAGACAGTATGCCTGTATAAATATATCATATTTTTCAGAGGCATTTAACCCTTCTATTGTATAAGAATTAGTTTTGCTTTCTCCTGACAATTCAAATGTATCTTCAGAAGAAGATTTGTAGTATATCTTGTAAGATGCATTATTCATTTTATCCCATGAAAGGCTTATTGTAGCACTGTCTGCCGTAGATGCAGACCTGTCTGTCACTGCTAGACCTGTTACTTTGCCTACAGTAGTGGACGCAAGAAATACTTCTGACGCTGGACTGTATGTTTTTATACCAAACACTGTTGTAAAATAACGTATCTGATATGAGCATATTGTCGCTGCACTTAAAGAAGATATTGTAAATGATGTACTTGTAGTCTCTGTTTTATAAGATACATCATTATAACTTATATTTAGTTCATATCCTTCTGCACCTGATACAGCATCCCATGTGATTGTTATATCATTCTCAGTTGCAGATGATATATAAGAAGATGTTATTGTTGTATCCAGTGTTGGGGCTTGTACTCCGTCTGGTGCAGATGATGGCACAGTTACATTTGGCTGTTCTGGTTCCTGCTTTAAAAACGGATTAAATAAGTTATTTGCACTGCCCGCTGCCTTTGTAGTAGCATTACAAAAGAATATTGCAACAAGCATAATTATTCCTGTATGTTTAATAAGTTGTTTTATAAGCATAGTCTAACTCCATTTTTGTTATATAATAAATAGTAAAAATGGCAAAATATAGTCACTTTAAAATATTGTATGCAGAGTTATACATAAAAATACTGGGCAGC
>CANOID010000139.1 GCA_947565985.1 uncultured Lachnoclostridium sp. | reverse complement strand
CTACATGGCTTAAACATTCATCACCATACAGGTCTTGTGAACCAGTGCAAAACCAGAATTTATAATCTTTTATTTGCATTATACATTCCTCCTTTTTAATTTTTCTTTTTGCTTGATAATATATCAAGGGTTACAGCACCAAGTAGTACAAGTCCTTTTACTACTTTTTGGAAATCTGTAGAAAGCCCTACTAAGAACATACCATTATTTAAAATACCCATAACAAACGCACCAATAACCGCACCCATTATAGTACCTACACCACCAGATGCAGCAGCACCTCCTATATAACATGCGGCAATTGCATCTAATTCAAATCCATCTCCTGCCTTCGGTGTAGCTGAAGCATTACGAGCTGAAAGCACAATACCTGCGATTGCTGCCAAAAATCCCATATTAGTATATACCCAGAAATATACTTTTTTAGTATTAATTCCAGAAAGCCTTGCCGCTTTCTCATTGCCACCAAGTGCATATACCTGACGACCTGCAACAGTTTTGCTTGTAATAAAATGGTAAATTCCAACAATTACAGTCATAATAATCAATATAATTGGTATACCATTATATCTTGCAATTTTATAGAATAAAAACCAAATAATGCCAAGAGTAGCAACTAATTTTATAGCTGTCTGCCATGTTGGTATTGTTGCAAATTGGTATTTTTGCCTTGTCTTCATATTTTTAACTTCTGCTAAAACTATAAGGATTGAAACCACAATAGCCACAAAAATTGTTATTAAGTCAATCGTACCATCGCCAAATGCAACTTTTTTAGAAACAAAGAAACCTGCACCTATTTTAACAAATGCATCTGGAAGAGGTCCTACAGTTTTTGATTCAAGCAAAGTATAAGTAAGACCACGACCAATTAACATACCTCCTAGTGTTACAACAAATGGTGGTATATGCAGATAGGCAATAAAGAAACCGTTGAATGCTCCAAAAATAATACCTACTATAATAGTTACAATAAATGCAGGTATAATTCCTAAATTCATTTCTACAATCAATTTACCTGCTACTGCACCACAAAGAGCCACGTAAGAACCAACACCAAGGTCTACATTTCCAGTCAATACACACAAGAGCATACCAGTTGCAAGAATAACAACATAACTGTTCTGCATAATTAAGTTATTCATATTCATAGGAGTTGCATTAGTACGCCCTGTAAGTATATAAAATATAATATATATAAGTAACATTGCAAATATCATGCCATACTGCTTTAAATTTAAGTTTTCTGTTTTTTTCTTCTCCATGTTTATTCCCCTTTCCTGTTATTATGTTGCATAATGCACTTCATAATCTTCTCCTGTGATAAATCTTCTTTTGGCAACTCTCCGGCAATCTCTCCTTCATTCAACACATAAGTTCTGTCACAAGTACCTATGATTTCTGGCATTTCAGAAGAAATAACAATAATTGCCTTTCCAGATTTTGCAAGGTCATTAATTGCACAATAAATTTCATATTTCGCACCTACATCAATACCACGGGTAGGCTCATCCAGAATCAACACATCTGGTTCCGTAAGCATCCATTTTGCTAAAATAACCTTCTGCTGGTTTCCACCAGACAGACTGCCTACTTCCTGATTAATGGAATTTGACTTGATATTGATTCTTTTTTTATATTTCTCTGCAGCCAAAATTTCATCGTTTGCATTTACAATTCCGTTTTTAGAAAAGAATTTTCTTAATGCTGCAAGTGACATATTCCACTTTATATCATTAAATAAGACTAACCCATAATTCTTGCGGTCTTCTGATGTATATGCAATCTTATTGTCAATAGCATCTTTCACGCTTTTGATTTTTACAGGCTTTCCATGCATAAGGATTTCTCCGGAGATGTTCTGCCCATACTCCTGTCCAAAAATACTCATAGCAAACTCTGTACGTCCTGCACCCATAAGTCCCGCAAGCCCAACTACTTCGCCAGCTCGTACTTTAATATTGACATCTTTAAGTACCTGACGTTTTGGGTCTTCTGGATGGTATACATTCCAGTTTTTCACTTCCATTACTGTATCACCAATCTTACAGTCAGTGCGTTCTGGATAGCGGTTTGTAAGCTCACGACCTACCATACCTTTAATAATTCTGTCCTCAGAAAAGTCATCTTTTCCTTTTGTAAGTGTTTCTATTGTCTGTCCATCACGTATAACAGTAATTGCATCTGCAACATAACTGATTTCATTTAATTTATGAGAGATAATAATACTTGTAATGCCCTGCTTTTTTAGTTTTAACATAATCTCCAAAAGCTGTGCACTTTCCTCATCATTTAATGCGGCTGTAGGCTCATCAAGGATAAGAAGATTTACTTTTTTAGCCAGTGCCTTGGCAATTTCTATAAGTTGTTGTTTACCTACTCCTAAACTATTTATAGGGTCATCTAAATTTTCATTATAAAGACCGACTTTTTCTAACATTTCTTGTGCTCTGTTTTTGGTCTTAGTCCAGTCAATTATACCTTTTGCTTGTAGCTGTTCATTGCCCATAAATACATTTTCTGCGATAGATAAATAAGGGCTTAATGCAAGCTCTTGGTGGATAATAACAATCCCCTTTTTTTCACTATCTTTAATATTGCGGTTTTGCACAATCTCTCCGTCGTATACAATATCACCTGAATATGTACCATGAGGATAAACGCCTGACAATACGTTCATAAGTGTTGACTTTCCCGCACCATTTTCACCGCAGAGTGCATGTATCTCACCACGTTTTACTTTCAAGTTTACATCATTTAATGCCCGCACACCTGAGAATTCTTTGACAATGTGGTTCATTTCCAGAATATAATCAGACATTTTATCATCTCCTTCCATTTATTTTGCATTTAATAGGTCTTCCTCCTTATAATATCCACTATCAATTACAAGCTCCTTGTAATTATCTACGTCCAAAGATAATGGCTCACACAAATAGGATGGTACAACCATTTTTCCGTTATCATATGTTTCTGTATCATTTATTTCCGGTTCTTTTCCTTCAATTACTGCTTCTACCATCCCAACACATTTATCTGCTAAAAGTTCTGTATTTTTGAAAATAGTAGCAGTTTGTTTACCATCAATAATATTTTTAACAGCCATTACTTCAGCATCTTGCCCTGTAATTATTGGCCAATTCTCTTTTGTGTACCCAGCAGCTTCTAAAGCTGCTTTAATACCATAAGCAAAGCCATCAAATGCAGAACAGCAAATATCAAGCTTGTCATTGGCATAAAATCCAGACAGATAATTCTCACAATTCTGTAAAGCTACTTCTTGTGACCATCTTAAAATACAAGTTTCTTCAAATGAAGTTCTTCCAGATTTACAAATAAGGGTTCCATTATCCAGATATTTCTGTAACACACCCATAACTCCTTTATATAAAAGAACAGCGTTATTATCATCTGGCGACCCCATAAAAAATTCAATAGTTTGCGGCTCACCGCCATCTGCTAAGTGAGCTTTTTCCTCAATATACTCACCAATTTTTCTACCTACTCCTTCATTATCAAATGAAGCATAATAGCTAATAGCATCTGTATTCATCAACAGTCTGTCATATGAAATAACAGGAATTCCTTCTTCCTTTGCTGTCTGTAAGGCATTAATTAATGCGGATGAGTCCACAGATGCAACTACTAAGCAATCTACCTTTTTAGCAATCATTGTTTCAATTTGGGCAAGCTGAACTTGTACATCATCTTCTGCATATTGAAGAAACACTTCATACCCGAGTTCTTCTAATTTTTCTTTCATATTGCTTCCATCTTTAATCCATCGTTCTGAACTCTGGGTTGGCATTGCTACTCCTATAAGTTTATCTTTTCCTACTGCTTTACTGTTAGAATTATTACTACAACTTGTAAATACAAGCATCAGTAACATCATTACAGCAAGAACTTTATTAAGAATCTTTTTTTTCATTGTTGTCCTCCTTTTCTTTTATTTATATCGCTTATTGGATAATATTACCAAATATAGCAAAATATAACATATATTTTTGTGTAAATTTATATATAAAAATGCGTAATTATAGTATATGTATTTAATATTCTATAAAAACATATAAATATAATGGGATATTTTATATAAATTATATAAATCTCTACTTATTAGATGTAAAACCTTTGACAAAGGTTTTATAAGAGAAAACCACTGCCTATTTTCCCACCCTAAAACATATAAGCAGTAGTATTATTTAAAAAGTATATATTTCCTAACATTCTATTATTTTGCACTATCAGCAATAAACTTCTCTATACCAATATCTGTCATAGGATGTTTAGTCATCTGCTCTATAACATTGTATGGAACTGTTGCAATATCAGCACCTGCTAATGCACAGTCAA
>CANOID010000138.1 GCA_947565985.1 uncultured Lachnoclostridium sp. | reverse complement strand
TTACACCTGAATCCAAGTTTGCACATACCCTTGACAATATACAGCCTATGATGTTAAATGATGCATCTGATGCCAGAGCATGGAGAGAACATCATGTGAAACTCTCTCAGATATTAAATAGAAATAAAAAAACTACAAACGGTTCTAAAGAATTATGGAAATATGCCCAATATAATTTTATAGAACCAAATTTAAAAACAGGCTCTATTGAAGAAGATTGTAAACTTGAAATAGAATAAAATAGCCTAAAATTTATTAAAGCATGAGGATTAAACATGAATTTAGATGATTTTAAAATTGAAGTATGCAGTAAAATGACTGCTGTAGAAGAAACAACTTTAAAGATTATGACACCCGGTCCAGTACAAGTTGCTGATAATGTAAGGATGGCAAGGAGTTTTATTACTACTAATCCTGACCTAGATAAAAGATTTTATGATTTTTACAAGGAAACTTGTGATTTATTAGCAGAAGAACTGCATACAAAAAGTAATGTATACATTTTAGATGGAGAAGGAATACTTGGACTTGAAGCTGCCTGTGCATCGTTGACAGAACCAGAAGACAGGGTACTTGTAATTGATAATGGCATATTTGGAAAAGGTTTTGCGGATTTTGTATCAATATATGGAGGAGAACCTGTACTGTATACAACTGATTATCACAGACCTGTAGATACTGCTGCACTAAAGGAATTTTTGGAGCAAGACAGTAATTTTAAATATGCAACACTTGTACATAGTGACACGCCAAGTGGTGTACTAAATCCTGTAGACGAAATTTGTCCACTTCTTAAATCATATGGAATATTAACTGTAGTAGATTCAGTAACAGGAATGTTTGCAGATGAACTTTATGTAGATAATTCTAAGATAGATATTGTGTGTGGCGGTTCACAAAAAGCTCTCTCAGCACCATCTGGACTGACATTTGTTGCTGTGAGTAGTGATGCAATGAAAGCAATGGAGCAAAGAAAAACAAAAATACGTTCATTTTATGCCAATTTACTATTATTTAAAACATACTATGAAGACAAGTGGTTTCCATATACAATGCCAGCAAGTTGTATTTATGGTCTTAGAACTGCTATTGACAATGTAATAGCTGATAAAAATCATTTATACAGGCATAAATGTATTGCATATGCTGTGCGTAAAGCGCTAAAAGCAGCAGGGCTTACTCTGTACCTAGAAGATGGCTATGCGTCTTCTGTCACTGTATTTAATGTGCCTGATGGCTTGACAGATAGACAGATACTGGATAAGATGTGCAATGAATACAATATAATGATAGCAGGCTGTTTTGACGTTTTGGCTGGTAAAGTTATACGTATAGGACATATGGGTAATAATGCAAATATTTCAGATATTTCAGATACTCTTGATGCTCTTGGAAAGGTATTAAACGAACTTGGTTTTCAGTGTATGGCGGATATGAAAAAAGTCTTTTTAAAAAGTCTTGAAAAAGAATAAAGATTAGTATAGAGGTAACAGTATGCGTCGGTTAAAAGAAGATATTAATAATAAGACTTTCCATAAGTTCTATCTTTTATATGGCGAAGAAGACTATTTGAAGAAAATGTATAAAAATAGTTTAAAAAAATCAGTTCTTTCTGACAGTGATGATATGAACTATTCTTATTTTGAAGGAAAAAATATTGATATCTTACAGATAAAAGAAATCGCAGACACATTGCCATTTTTTAGTGACTATAGAGTGATAGTAATAGAGGATAGTGGGCTTTTTAAATCTGCCAGTAATCTGCCTGACTATCTGTCTAGTATGCTTACATCCACAGTGGTTATTTTTTCTGAAAAAGAGATTGACAAAAGAAACAAATTGTATAAGCTTGTCAACAAAGAAGGAATTGCGGTTGAAATGAAACAACTAGATGTTTCTGATACTAAGCATTTTATTACTTCTATGCTTGAGAAGAATAACAAACAAATGCGTGGAAGCACAATAGACTATTTTCTACAACAGATAGACACTTCACTCTCTAATATCATAAATGAGATAGACAAACTGACTGCATATACCTATGGATGCAGTGAAATTACAACTGATGATATTGATGCTGTATGTTGTGTACAAGTAACAGGACGTATATTCCAGATGATTGACTATGCTGCAATGGGAAAGAAAGCCAAAGCTTTAAAACTTTATTACGATTTGTTAGAACTGCGTGAAAGCCCTATGTCAATATTATATCTTATTACAAGGCAATTTAATATACTTCTTCGAATTAAAATTTCAGAGAATGAAAAACTTTCTAAAAGTGAAATTGTGTCCAAACTACAGATACCATCTTTTACAGTAGATAAATATATAAATCAAGCAAAAAGGTTTGAGAGTCAGCAACTTAGAGATATGCTTGATGAATGTATTGAGACAGAATATCAATTTAAACGTGGAATGATTGATGGTCAAATAGGTGTTGAACTTATTCTTGTACAATTAGGATTGGTCTAATAATAATTAAAAAGAAAAGCAATTGTATAAATGTATAATTACCCCCAAACTGGAAAATAATATCCATAGAATATTTTACAAATTTTATTTTGTGGAGGTAAGTTATGGATTTTAAAGAAAGTAGAACGAGAGAAAACCTTATGAGAGCATTTGCAGGAGAAAGCCAAGCAAGAAATAGGTATACATTTGCAGCAGAGCTTGCACAGCAAAATGGACTATTTGTTGTAAAAAAGGTTTTTGATTTTACAGCAGAACAGGAAAAGGAACATGCCAAAGTATTTTACAATTTTCTAAAGGAATCAGAAGGAGAAAATATTAATATCAATGCTGACTATCCTGTAAATACATCTAAGGATGTGCTGACACTTCTGAAAAATGCTACACACAATGAATTTGAAGAAGCAGACAGTGCATATAAGGAATTTGGTGATATTGCAAAAGAAGAGGGATTTACGCAGATTGCAGGTAGGTTTTACCTTATTGCTGATATTGAGAAAATACATGGAAAACGTTTTGATGAAATTGCAAAGCTTATGGAACAGGGTAAACTTTTTGTATCCGATGTACAGACAGGCTGGATGTGTCTTGGATGTGGTTATGTGGTTGAATCAGAAATAGCACCACAGAATTGCCCAGTGTGTGATAGTGACCAAGGATATTTTATTAGAATGTCAATGGCACCATATGTAAGCAAATAAAAAAATTAGTATCACAATACCAAAAGCCCTTTTTATTTTACATAGGGCTTTTGGCATAATACAGTTATGGTAATTTATATTTATTTTTATATTCTTTGTATTCCTTGTTAAATCTTATTGAATCATTTTCTTTGAGCTTGTCAAGGTATTCATGTGTTTCAAAACTATCTTCACTAGCTTGTATAATGCAGGCGGCAATATTAGAACAGTGGTCTGCAATTCTTTCATAGTTAGTCGTTAAATCAGACAAAATAAATCCAAGACCGATTGTACATTTGCCCTTTCTTAAACGCTTAACGTGTTTTTTCTTGACTTCATTATTTAAGTGGTCAATAACTTCTTCAAGTGGTTCAATATGTGTAGCAAGTTCCGTGTCAGCATCTGCAAATACATTGTATGTCATCATCACTATCTCACGTATTGCTGATTCATATACATCAAGTTCTGCTTTAGCTTTATTTGAAAAATGCTCATCTTTTTTGTTGGCATTTTTAACTGTTTCTACTATATTTACAGCATGGTCTGATATTCTCTCAAAATCACCAATACAGTGTAAAATCATTGTGACAATCTGTGAATCACTATCAGAAAGTTCTGCATTATTTATTTTCATAAGATATGTTCCAAGCTCATCCTCATACGTATCAACAAGATTTTCTAGTTTTAGGACATTTTCTGCTTGAACATCGTTGTACTTTTGGCGTAGTTCTATGGCATTAAATAAAGCTTCTTTTGCTGCTGCTGCCATCTGAATAGCAGTTTTTCTTGCTTGCGCCACTGCAAAGGCTGGTTTTTCGAGAAAGCGCTCATCTAATAGTGCAGTTGCATTGTATTCATGTGTAGTACCACTGTCATGTATTGTGATTGTAGCAAGCTTTACAAGCCATTTTTTAAATGGTAAAAGACACAAAGTTACCACAATATTAAAAACTGAATGGACAATTGCAATACCAGCGGCACTTGCAGCATCATTTAAAAATGCAAAATTTACAAATGTATTTAATGAATAAAACACTGCCATAAATAATATAGTTCCAATTAAGTTAAAATAAAAATGAACAATGGCTGCTCTTTTTGCATTTTTGTTTGCACCAATTCCTGATAGAACAGCCGTTACACAAGTACCAATATTCTGTCCCATAATAATAGGAATGGCAGATGCATAAGTTACCATACCTGTAAGGCACAATGCCTGCAAAATACCTACAGAAGCAGAAGAACTTTGTATAGCTGCAGTAAGAATAGCA
>CANOID010000137.1 GCA_947565985.1 uncultured Lachnoclostridium sp. | reverse complement strand
CCAAAAATGTTCTTCTGTCCTGCTGCTGACCACATATCTACAGAGTCAGCCATAGGGCTTGAAGGTGTGATAGGATAGATTCCTGCAACTTCTGAGTATGCATATGCTACGTGTGCTGCTGCGGTGTTTCCATCCATTGATTGTTTAGCTCTAGCCATCTTAATATTTTCCTCCTTAATTAAAAATCTTGATACTATTTTATCATTTATTGCACAAAAAGTAAAGGTTACTATTTATATTTTTTATCAAATATTACAGGGATATGTTGTAAATACTTTAGTAATAATGGCATTTTAACGCATATTTATTAAAAATTTATAAATTAATATTGACATCATTTATAAAATTGAATAGAATTAATATTTGTTGTAGACTAGACTATAATGGGGATGTTTTTTCTGTCCCGTTAAATCTTTATCTATATAATAATACTTTTTTTAATAAATTCAAGTTGAAATTTTAGCCAAAAATGGATGGAGGAAAAAACATTATGAGCATTAATTATATAAAACCAGTTATGACACCTGATGAACTTAAAGAACTGCATCCTCTTCGCGATGATTTAAAAGTATTGAAAGCTGAAAGGGATAAGATGATTGCAGACGTAATTACCGGCAAGTCAGACAAGTTTATCGTTATAATTGGACCATGTTCAGCAGACAATGAAAGTGCAGTATGTGACTATACCAACAGACTTGCTAAGGTACAAGAGAAAGTTGCAGATAAAATAATACTTATACCAAGAATATACACTAATAAGCCACGTACAACAGGTGAAGGGTACAAAGGTATTTTACATCAACCTGACCCTGAAAAAGCTCCTGACCTTAGAGAAGGTATTATTGCAATGCGTAAAATGCATATACGATCAATCGAGGAAACACATCTTTTTGCAGCAGATGAAATGCTTTATCCCGAAAACTGGCCATATATAGAAGACATCCTTTCATATGTTGCTGTTGGGGCACGTTCTGTTGAAAATCAACAACACAGGCTTACCATTAGCGGCTTAGATATTCCATGTGGCATGAAGAACCCAACAAGTGGTACATTAAGCATAATGCTGAACTCATGTATTGCAGCACAGTCAGGACACACATTTATATATAATGGATATGAAGTAAAAACAGACGGCAATCCCCTTACTCATACAATACTACGCGGAGCTGTCAGTAAGCATGACCAGTATCTTCCTAATTATCATTATGAAGACTTAATGCTCCTAAATCAAATGTACAATGAACTTAACTTAAAGCATCCAGCCTGCATAATAGATGCAAACCATGCTAATTCCAGCAAACGTTACAATGAACAGCCACGTATTATATATGAAGTTCTTCACAGCCGTAATGTTTCTAATGATATTAAAAAACTTGTAAAAGGAATAATGGTTGAAAGCTATATAGAATCAGGAAATCAAAGCATACATGAACACACATATGGCAAGTCAATTACAGATGCGTGTCTTGGATGGCAAGAGTCAGAAAAACTTATATATGATATTGCAGAAAGATTGTAAATAGCACATAAGTAATTAAGCTCTTTTTCTTCTAAAATTATAAAGAAGAAAAAGAGCTTATCTTTTAAACATATATAGTATAATTAGAACAGCAAAAAAGAATACATGTGCTATAGAATTTATTTTCTAAAATTGTTCTACATAATACATGGATGCGTGCTGATTCATTAATCAAAGAATGCATCATAACTATTTTATTATTTTTAGTAATGATAAAAGAACATTCTGATTCAATCACTTACTAATACACTATATTCCTACTCCATATACTTTACAGATAGCATCAGTCCATACACCTTTCTTACGTAGATAATATTCTATTATATCCCTTACTGCACCATAACCACCACAAATTGGACTAACATAATCCGCACGTGAAATAATCTCCTGACAACTGTCTGCTGGACACCCCACAAATCCTACAAATTGCATAGATGGCAAATCATTTATATCGTCTCCAATATAACCAATATCTTTTTTTTCAATTTTGTTTTCATTTATAAATTGTTTTAAAAAATTATACTTATCTTTTACATTTTGATTAATATAATCTACATTTAATTCCTTCATCCTCCTAAATGTAGCAATACTTTCTCGTCCAGTCAATATCATAGTTTTTATTCCAACTTGATGAGCTGCAAAAAAACCTGCCGCATCTCTTGTATTAAATTTCTTCATTTCATTATTATATTCATCATAGTAAATGCCACCATCTGTCATTGTGCCATCTACATCAATTACAATTAATTTCAATAAATTCTCCATAAAGTCATGATTCTCCTTTGTTTCTATCGTATGCTGATGGTGTAACAAATTCCAAAGTGACATTCAAATTTTTAATTGCATCTGCAACTGCTAGATTAAATTTATTATCATGCTTTGTATAACTGCGAATACTGGTGTTATAATAATTTATACTATCCTCTTTGTAACCATCTGCACCTGCAGCTGAGATTTTACCAATATGCATATCTTTCAATAGTTTTATCAACATAATCAAGCTATTGCAGCCTTGATCAAATGCACCTGACAAACTGTTATAATCAATATAATAATCCGCCATTTGCTTTGGTAAGTTGGATGTTGCAATAATCTGGCAATCTTTCCTACTCTCGATTTTATCATAACGTTTATTGTTGCTAAAAAAGCAAAAATTAATCGGATAATTCTCTGGAATAAAATTCACAGATATAACAACAGGATGTTCTTTTTCAATATAAGATATTATCTTTTCCTTGTACAGAGATAATGTTGCTCCTGGTGCTATAATTAAAATGATTTTTTTATCTAATTCTTTTTTTAGTCTTTCTCTGTCTTCATTATCATCTATCCTGTGATCCATATAATCAGCATATAGAGAATCAGCATAGATTGCATCAAATGCTGTTGCTTTGCTACGCTCAAAGCGTGCTAGAATATGATTAATGTCACGATTAGTAAGGTCTCCCTTGCTCAAATAATGTTCCGCATAATTTCTATGTAGATTGAACTTTGCAGACAAGAAATATGCTGGTGTATAACCCCATTTCGATTCACCCTTTATCGGTGCTATATAGTCTTGAATAGCATCCATCATATAATCAATATCATAAGTTTTATCTGCGTAATCATTAAGATAATCTGCTACTAGTTCAATTGGTAAATTGCCAGGAATGCGACCCATTCCCATTAAACTGCCATCTACCGCAACTGGACGTTTCAAGTGTTTGTCTATAAAATTCTGTACCAAACAACAGCTAAGAGACATATTTTCATGAAGATGCAATGCTATTCGTATGTCCTTATCCAGATTATTGTCCACTAATGAGACAATTCTATCCAAATCACGCCTCTTCATACTCCCAAAAGTATCCACGATGGAAAATTGATATGGATGTATCTGATTTACCATTTTAATGATATTTATAATTTTTTCATCTGAATATCCCATTATGTTGATAGGATTAATACTTAATTTATATCCCTTTTTCTTGACTTCACGAGCAAATGCCATACCATCTTCAATATCATAATCATGTGCTGTGACACGTATCATCTCAATTCCTTGACCACTGTATTGACTTAACTTACTAATATTATAATTGCTTCTCATCGCCATTGCGGAATACATAGTCTTTCCTGTCTTTTGTGGCAGTAACCCGTTCAATTCCTCAATTGTGTTGCATACTGTCGTATCTGGATTATAGAATTCTACATCACGCAAAAATCCCACTTCTACTACATCTACAGCTGCTCTTGTAAGAGCATATACAATATCTCTGGCTCTCTGAAATCCCCACTTCCAATCATTTACATAACCACCATCACGAAGTGTACAGTCAAGAAGCATCAAATCATTCTTAGGCATTTTATTCATCTCCTCTTTTCAAAAATGCTTAATTGACCTCTTTTTAATTATTTTTCGTACCAACTCCAAATCTTTTTCTGTATCAACTGATAAACTGTGACATTCTGGAACTATGACAAATTGAAGTTGTTTCCTATAATCAAGAAATCTCATTGTATCAATTCCCTCGATCACTTCCCAGTGACCTGGTTCAGAATCTCGGTAGAAATCAAGCATTTTTTTGTTATATCCAATAATACCTACATGTTTGTAATATTTAAATTCAATTGCCTTGTAAGGATATGGTATTGGTATTCGTGACATATACAAAGCATTCATCCATTCATCAAATACCACCTTAATATTCGACGGATCAACTACCTGTGCTGGGTCAGTCATCTCTGTAATAATATTCAATCCAAATTCATATTCCTGTGAGATCGTTTTTGGTACACAGGCATTAATTGCATTCACATCTATCAATGGTTCATCCCCGTTTAACTGTACATAAAAATCTGCTTGTATACTTTCAGACACTTCTTGCAGACGATGTGCTGCAGTTGGATGTGTGCTTGCTGTCATAATCACAGGGATATGCAGCTCATCACA
>CANOID010000136.1 GCA_947565985.1 uncultured Lachnoclostridium sp. | reverse complement strand
TTCGGTCTTAACCCACCGTCTAAAGCCAGTGGGATTGCGACCGCTTTATTTCAATATATTCCAACCACACAGGAGAAAAAGTTTTCTAAACATATTTTTTGTTATATGTTTGGGTTCGTACAGCATTATCATGAAATCTGAAATAATTCGGATGGTGTCTAGATTGAGTATATTCAAACATAACTCCTTGGCTATTGTAGGTAAAACTACTTACAACAGCCATGCAGTTATAGTCTTCTGCATTTAATTTTAAGCATTTTTCATCAATTTCTGTTATTTTTTCAACTGTCATAATTCTGCGGCTGTTTACGATTGTCATATGAAGTATTTGTTCCAGATACTCATAGATAGATTCTTCAGCAATTTCTTTTGTCAACCCATGTGTAAATTCTTTTAGAAAATAGTTATGGTTTATAATAAGCGGTATTCCATCCAGATAATGGAGACGTTGAATATAATATATTTCTGAACCAAGCGGAAAACCGCAGCAGTTAGAAAGTCTTTCATCAACAGACATTTCTACAAATAACAATACTTTTGTTTTCGGAATTTGACCATTTCTAAGTGCAGATTCTCGAAAACTTTCAATTTCTCCCAAAGTAAACGCAGACTGTTCAATGGGACGGTATATATTCCGTACCCCTTTGCCTTGCAAGGATTGTACATAGCCATCTGCAACAAGGCGACCGATTGCACGACGGACTGTATTTCTAGAACAATTGTAAGTCTGTATCAACAGATTTTCTGATGGCAGCAATTCCTGATATACGAATTCGTCTGTCTCTATTTTTCTTTTTAAATCTTTATATATAACGTCATATTTGCTTTTTGCCATATTCTTTCCTCTATTTTAAAAAATATTCTTAGGTTATATTATAAGTCAAAATTAAAGAAAGTCAATATAAAACAAAAACTTGTTTAAACAAATTTTCAAATTTTACTTGACATGTTTAAACAAGTGTGATATATATAATACAAGACATGTTTAAACAAGTAATATTAAATGGAGGTAGAAGTATGGGTAAGTATGTAGAAGATGGAAAAGAGCTGCTTCGCCTAGTTGGGGGCAAAGAAAATATAGCAGCAGTCTCACATTGTGTTACTAGGATGCGTTTTGTTCTAGTGAATCCTGCTATAGCAGATGTGGCAGCAATTGAGGCAATGAAAGTGGTAAAAGGAAGTTTTACGCAGTCTGGGCAGTTTCAGGTCATCATTGGCAACACGGTTGCTGACTTTTATAATGATTTTGTAGCTGTGGCAGGAATTGAAGGTGTTTCTAAGGATGCAGTAAAACAAGCCGCAAAAAAGAATCAGAATGTGTTGCAGAGGATTGTAACCGCACTGGCAGAAATTTTTGCCCCACTGATTCCTGCAATTATCACTGGGGGTTTGATTTTAGGATTTCGTAATTGTATTGACAGTCTGTATCTTTTTGAAAATGGCACCAAAACTCTTTGTGATATTAACCAGTTTTGGAGTGGGCTTGATAGCTTCCTTTGGCTGATTGGAGAGGCAGTATTTCATATGCTTCCGGTTGGTATTTGTTGGTCTGTAACAAAAAAAATGGGAACAACGCAGATGCTTGGAATTGTTCTTGGATTGACGTTGGTATCTGGACAGCTTTTGAATGCATATTCTGTAGCAAGCACGGCAGCGGCAGATATACCAAAATGGGATTTTGGTTTTATAAAAGTAAATATGATTGGGTATCAGGCACAGGTGATTCCAGCGATACTTGCAGCTTTTACTCTTGTTTACTTGGAAAAGTTTTTCCGAAAAATAACACCACAGGTGGTTTCAATGATTGTAGTTCCTTTTTGCAGCCTTGTATTGGCAGTGATGGCTTCTCATTTTGTGTTGGGACCAATTGGCTGGAAAATAGGTTCTGTTATTTCATCTGTTGTATATGCAGGGATTACAGGTTCAATGAAAGTTGTATTTGGAGGAATATTTGGCTTGGCATATGCTCCATTAGTAATTACTGGTCTTCATCATATGTCCAATGCAATTGACTTACAGTTAATTGCAGATTATGGTGGTACAATGCTTTGGCCAATGATTGCATTATCAAATATTGCACAGGGTTCTGCAGTTATGGGAATGATTGTTTTGCAGAGGAAAGATGCCGATGCACAGGAAGTAAATGTTCCAGCCGGTGTTTCATGTTATCTTGGAGTTACAGAACCAGCAATTTTCGGTGTAAATTTAAAGCAAGGTTATCCTTTTGTCTGTGGAATGATAGGTTCTGCGATTGCCTCAATTGTCTGTGTTGCTACTGGTACAACGGCAAATGCTATCGGTGTAGGAGGGCTTCCGGGAATCCTTTCAATTCAACCGGCAAGTATGTCCAGCTTTGCAGTATGTATGGTGATAGCAATAGTGATTCCATTTGTACTTACTATTATCATTGGAAAAAAGAAAATGGCTTCTGTTCAGGATGTACAGTCTGACGAAAATTTCAATACCGCAGATATGTGTACAGAAGAATCAAGTATTTCACAAACAGGAAAATTCAAAGCGTTTTTATCAGGAAAGGCAATTACACTGAAAGAAGTAAATGATGGTGTATTTTCAGAGGGCATAATGGGGAACGGCTTTGCCATTATACCAGATAACGAAACTTTATATTCTCCAGTAGATGCAAAAGTTACAGTTCTTATGGAGGATTCATGCCATGCGTGTGGACTGGAAATGGCAAATGGAATGGAAGTTCTTTTACATATTGGGCTGGATACAGTTGAAATGAAAGGAGATGGTTTTCGCTATCTTGTTTCACAGAATCAAATGGTAAAAGCAGGAGACCCATTAATTCAGTTTAATAAGGCTAAAATAAAAGCAGCAGGACATCCAGATGTAACGATTTGTGTGATTACAGAAGAAGGAAATGCTAAGGATATTAAGTTTATGACTGGAATGGATGTAACAGCAAATAAAACAATAGTGGCAACATTTGAATAAAGGAGTGGCAATATGGCAGATTTTAGTAAAAATGTAGTTTACCAGATATATCCAAAATCTTTTCAGGATTCTAATGGAGATGGTCTGGGGGATTTACAGGGCATAATAAAAAGACTTGGTTATTTGGAAGAATTAGGAGTAGATTATGTATGGATTACTCCAGTATTCAGTTCTCCACAGAATGATAATGGATACGATGTGTCGGATTATTACAGCATTGAACCAATGTTTGGCACAATGGAAGATATGGAAGAACTGATTGGGCAATGCAATAAACGTGGTATTGGACTAATGTTAGATATGGTCTTTAATCACACCTCTACAAGCCATGAATGGTTTCAGAAAGCACTTGCCGGAGATAAATACTATCAGGACTATTATATTTTTAAAGAAGGAAGTCCAGATAAAATTCCCACAAATTGGCAGTCAAAGTTTGGTGGACCAGCATGGGAATATGTTCCATCACTTGGAAAATGGTATCTCCATCTTTTTGATGTGACACAGGCGGATTTGAACTGGGATAACCCTAATGTCCGTGAGGAGCTAAAACAGGTAATTCGTTTCTGGAAGAAAAAAGGGGTAAAAGGATTTCGATTTGATGTAGTAAATTTAATCTCTAAGCCACAGATTTTTGAAGACGATATGAATGGTGATGGAAGAAAGTTTTATACAGATGGTCCTCGAAATCATGAGTACTTGAAAGAACTAGTGCATGATACTGGAATTGAAAAAATGGTGACTGTGGGGGAAATGTCCTCTACATCACTTGAGAACTGTATACGTTATTCAAATCCTAACGAAAAGGAATTGTCTATGTGTTTTAATTTCCACCATTTAAAAATTGATTATAAAGATGGGGATAAATGGGAGCTTATGAAGCCAGATAGAATTGCATTGAAAAAGCTGTTTGAAACATGGCAGATAGGAATGCAGGAAGGAAATGGATGGAATGCACTGTTTTGGTGCAACCATGACCAGCCACGTATAGTATCTAGGCTAGGAGATGAGGGCAGGTATTGGGAACAATCTGCTAAAATGCTTGCTTCCATCATTCACTTAATGCGTGGAACACCTTATATTTTTCAAGGAGAAGAAATTGGAATGACAAATACCCATTATCAGAACATCAGTCAGTACCGTGATGTTGAAAGTTTAAATTATTATAAAATTCTCCTAGAAAAAGGAAAATCTGTTAAGGAAGCATTAGATGTTTTAGCTGCTAGGTCAAGAGATAATGGAAGGTCGCCAATGCAATGGTCAGAAGAACCCAATGCAGGGTTTACAGAAGGGCAGCCTTGGCTTGAGGTTGCTGAAAACTATAAGAATATAAATGTAGATACCCAAATGCAAGCGAAAGATTCCGTGTTTGCTTTTTATAAGGAACTGATTGCCTTGCGAAAAAACCGAGACGTTGTCTCAAAGGGAAACATTATGTTCTTGGAACAAGACAATCCAAATGTTTTAGCGTATAAAAGAACCTATCAAAATGAGGAGTTAATTGCTCTGAATAATCTGGTATCTGTGGAAGTAGAAATACTAAAAGAATCAACATTGGAAGGTTATAAAAAAATACTGGGCAATTATAAAGAAAGTATTATAAAAACCAATAGTGTTATTTTAAAACCATATGAAACCATTATTTTAGAAAAATAATATAAACAATTTATAAAAAGGATAAGTTATGTAGCTC
>CANOID010000135.1 GCA_947565985.1 uncultured Lachnoclostridium sp. | reverse complement strand
AGGAATGAAACATAAAAGTTTTATTTATAACTTTTTATAAGTTTTCAGTAACGGAATTTAAACAAATTAGTGGCGTAATACGCAAACTATAAGGGTCAACTACTCATCCCCTAAAGGGAATGGGCTTGTAAAGCAAGCTCATGGTTGACTAGCCTAAGCCTTAAATGGCTACGTTATGTAAGAATATATAGTTACCTGTGGATGTAATGCCAAGTCTACAGCTCTAAGGCATATGTTTAAACAGTTCTGATGGGTAGGAACAGTGATGTATGTACAAAACCTTATCATAACATTGGCGATGGCATATAACAGTCTGGCATATATTGGCTTACAACGCAAAATATGCCATTAAATTAGGAGGATGCAAGTACGCAATTCCTCCCACCGCCTAAAGGCAGTGGGTTTCCCTGCTGATTTATTATGAAATAATAGGAATGGAGAGAGGTTAATGGCAACCTTGAAAGATGTTGCAAAGGAAACTGGACTGACAACGAGTACAGTATCAAGGGTGTTGAACAACAGGGGGTATATCAGCAAGAATACACGTCAAAAAGTAGATGATGCTGTAAAAAAACTAAATTACCATCCAAACGAGGCAGCACGTTCGCTTCGTATGAAGAGTACAAATATAATAGGATTGATAGTTCCTCATGTCAGTCATCCGTATTTTGCAAAAATGATAAGCTGTCTGGAAGCTTTTGCTTATGAAAATGGCTATAAGACGCTATTGTGTAATTCGCAGTGTATGCATGAAAAAGAAGAAGAGTATATCAGAATGTGTATCAGTTATAAAGTAGCTGGTATTATCCTTTGCAGTGGTTTTTCAGCTTTAGAAGTGTTTGATGGTATTGATATTCCAATAATTACAATGGAGCGTTTCTTAGACAATGGAACTGCTTCGGTAGAATGTGACAATAGGCAGGGAGGTGTTCTTGCCGCTGAAAAGCTGATTGCCTGTGGATGCAAGCATTTGTTGCACATTGGTAGGGTTGGCACATTGTCCATGCCAGCGGATACACGTGCGGAAGGTTTTCGGGAGTTTTGTGAGAAAAAAAATATTTCTTTTGTAGAGATTGATACAGAAGATGAACAGTTTTGCGACATGGAGTATGGTGAACTACTGGAAAGTATATTAAAGAAATATCCAGAGACAGATGGAGTATTTGCAAGCAGTGATGTAATTGCTGCACAGACATTGCAAGTATGTCGTAAACTTGGTATTTCAGTGCCCGAACAGATAAAAATAATTGGTTTTGATGATGTAAATATTGCAACCCTCACAACGCCACAGCTTACAACAATTCACCAACCTGTTAGGGAAATGTCAAAGATGGCAGTAAGCCTGCTGCATGATGCAGTTATGGGAAAACTAGTGGTAAGAAGAACTGTGCTTCCAGTGTATCTGGTTGAGCGAGAAACTACAAGTTAATAAGAGACTTTAAACTTCTCAGGGCTAGATTAATGCCCTGAGAAGTTTTTCACAATCTTCTAAATGTTCTGTATTCGAGATTATAACTGCATAAAGAGGTTCTTCACCTTCTTCTGTCTGGTTGTATAAATTATCAAATTCTGTACCTGACAAGTCAACAGCATAATACCCATCAATTCCATCGTCTGGGTTGACGTTGCCGTTTTTATCTATTTTGAGATTTGCAGTATCATAGACAAGTTTTTTGTTATCTGACAAAGAGTCCACCAAATCTTTAGAAAGTGTTTCATCAAGTGGCAGGCACGCATTTAGTGCAAGCAGATAACTGTACATATCTTTACCACAGACAGCTATATCCATACGCATAGACGAAACAGTTGTCATAACTTCAAGCTCTTGCACATAATAGTATTTGTTGTCATAGTCAAATGGTTGGTCAAGATTTATATCCACTTTGCCAGGTTTGCCATCGGATGTTAATTCTTCTGTAAACTTGTCAAACCATCTGCTGCAGTCGTCTTCTGTATTTAATACAATACAGGCTTGAAGCCTACAGGGTTTTTGACCTTCATATAACATACTTGCAAATGTGCAGACTGTTACAATAGAAAAAATGATTACGATAATACGCCATTTGTAGTAGTCCCATATAAATTGCAGTCGTTGTTTACCATGTAAGCTCTTAAATGTATTGAAATTACGGTGTATTTCTTGTATAAATACGCTGTTTTGTTTATTTTTCGCCATATGTGTTTACCTCCTCGTTCTCATATGTATTTTCTATATTTTCACTGTCAAACACTAGTGGAGTAAATTCTTGTGCAATATTTATATCGGGAAGATAAGGTTTTAATAAGGCAGTAATCATAAAGGCATGGAATAAGGCTATTAGACCAGGGGCGATAAAAATTAATCCTGGCATTATATGGCATATCCACATACCTGCTGCCAGTGCAAAAAGCATTAGAAGTGTTCGCCCTAAGTGCTTTATAGAAAGTGTAAACGCCCAGACGATGATTTCAAGGTTCTTTTTTTCAAACTTTGCTAACAGCGGAAAGGCATATAGTGTAATAAATGCCCAGAACATAAAGATGGCGGCAAAAAATACCATGAAAAAAGTGTATATGCCGGTTCCAGAGTTATAGCACATTCTTATATCTATTAAAAGAAATGCACCAATAGCAGTTAGTGGTAAGCCAAGACAGACTCCCTGTTTAAAATTTTGCTTAAAGGAACGACCGAAGTCTTTGGATACAGAAGTTTCTTCTTCGCGTACCATGTTTATCATTGCATAGTAAAATGCGGTGGTAGCAGGTCCAATGGTAAAAATTGGCAAACAGCATAAAAGCCAAAGTGTATTGAGTATAAATATATCAAAAATTTTTTCCATCGCCTGCCAGAACGGTGTGTCTGCATTGAATAATTTGTCCATCATATCAATTACCTTCTTTCTAATATATTTTATACCAGACTAAGCGTCTTAATTATTGTAGCAATAAAAAGCAGATAATGCAATAAAAATATCAAAGGATTGTCATAAAATTTAATAAGCTAAAATAAGCTAACAAAAGATTTATAGGTTACATTTACCAAAGAAAAGCATATAAAAGGAACACATTTTAGCACTTAATTGCAAAAAAAGTATAAAAAAAATATGATAAACGATTGACATTTTGACATATAAGTGATATTATCTAAATGCAGTTCAGTAAATCTGGTATTGTCTTTAGTTACATAAGGGTTGCTAGCGCTTTTGCGTATCTTTGAAAGTATCAGACACGGACAAGATTGTATTAATTATATTAATCTATTTAGGTAATTGCGAAACTCAAAATGCAGTTGATGTGGATAACCTTTAATATTTCTAACGAAGTTATAGGCTTTGTAAGAGATAAAACGAGAATGATTACTAAAAATTATGTGGTGAGAGAAAGTTATCCACATTTCCACAAGCATTGGCGTATATAGAAACCGGACATTTTTGAGGAGATACTGATTTATCATAATTAAAGAGGTCCATATTTTCAATGGTTTAGGAGTTTCGCAAATGCCTATTAATCTATTAATTAGGAGGAGATGTAAAATGAGGAAAAAGTTATTAGCAGTGACACTTGTAATGACTATGGCAGCATCTTTAGCTGGTTGTGGTGATTCTGGCTCAGGAAGTGGCAGCTCAGGCGGCAGTTCTGGAAGTTCTGGCGGCGGTGGCAACAATGGCAGCTCAGGTGGAAAAGTATCTTTCACAATTTTTAACTCTAAGTCTGAGATTCAAGAGTATCTTGAAGAGGCTGTTGCAAAATATTGTGAAGAGAACGATGTGGATATTGAAGTTTACTATTCTCAAGATACAGTAGCAGCACATCTTTCTGCTAAGTATGCATCAAAGGAGCCATATGCACTTTCAATGACAGATGCAAAAGATATCTATTCACTTGGCGTTGAGTATGGCTATGATATGAGTGGTGCAGAATGGATTGATGATACAGATTATGAAATTACTGTGGATGGCAAAGTATTAGGTTTCCCATGTGCTATTGAAGCTCGTGGTATTCTCTATAATTCAGAGGCAATTAAAAAAGTTACTGGTGAAGACTTTGACCCAGATTCTATTGTGACTTTGGATGACTTTGACAAATTCTGCCAGAAGCTTGTTGATGCAGGTATGGAGTCTCCTACAGCAATTTTAAAACCTGACTGGTCCCTTGGAGCACATTTCTTAATGCAGGTATATGAAGAACGTGAAGACCCAGAAGCATTTATACAGTCACTGTATAAGGGCGAAGCAGACCTTGCTAAAGATGAAAAATACAATGCCCTTATGGATACTTTTGATGTCC
Organism: uncultured Lachnoclostridium sp.; assembly: GCA_947565985.1. Classification (GTDB taxonomy): domain Bacteria; phylum Bacillota; class Clostridia; order Lachnospirales; family Lachnospiraceae; genus Butyribacter. The sequence goes on along the minus strand of CANOID010000135.1, from coordinate 448 downwards.
TTATGAAGTACAACGCATTTAAGTCAGCTCCAATTTCAGCTGAGGATGAAATGGTACATCAGAAGATGTCTGAAGGCGAAATTGCATTCCAGTTCGGCGGATGCTGGGAATGGAACGACCTTGCTGACTATGACTATACTGGTGGTATTGGAGTTATGCCTGTACCTCAGAATATACAGGATGACTATACAGGTTCTCTTGTTGGTGGCGGCTCAAAGTACTTCTACATAGATAACAGCGAGTACACTACAGACGAACAGCGTGAAGCTGCTATGGCATTCCTTGAGTGGTGGGCAAGTTCAGATGAAGGCAAAACACTTGTTTCTGATACTTGTGGCATGGTATCTCCATTTAACAGCAATACAGTTCCATGTACTAATGACTTAGGTGTATCTGTAAAGAAATATGTTGATGAAGGTAAACTAGTTCCTAACTATGATTATGCTCC
>CANOID010000134.1 GCA_947565985.1 uncultured Lachnoclostridium sp. | reverse complement strand
ATGGTAACTACGACGGATTTTATGTGAGTTTATACTGCCGTGAATAATTCAGGCTTATGTTACCAATAATAATAATTTTGCAGGAGCAAATATAAATGTTCTTGGTGGAGATATAAAAAATCTTCTTGAAATTGCTAATAACTCTTTAAATGGAGGAAATGGAAAAGAAGCATTTGATTATTCTAATAAGGCATTAGAGATTAAAACTGATTCTAGTGAAGCATGGTTAATTAAAATGAAAGCATTAGAATATGTTGGGACGATAGGTGATCCTAGAGTCGGAGAAGTTGTTACCTGTGGCAAAAATGCTATTCAATATGCTTCTGATGACAAGAAAGAAGAAACAGAAAAGGAAGTGTATAAATATTATTTATCAAGAGCGTTATCATTATTGGTGATTGCTACAGAAAAAATTAATGATGTAGAGCAATTGAAGCAAACTTTTCAAACTTTTGCAGTTGTTAGTGCATTAACAGCAGGACAAAGAACAATGCAAGCCGATAGTGGCACTGTAAATTTAATGGAGGGATTGGCAAGCAATGCATTGATATTAAAATTGGCAGTTCCTAAAGAGAAAATATCCGATAGTGCTGAATATCAAAACCTTGTAAAGGCGGTTGCTAATCAATATGTTGAATATTCAAAAGGATTAACTGAACGATATGCTATATATGGCAGCAAATTGTTGGATAGTGCGGTTGAAGCAAGAAGAAAAACAATTGGATTCTTTAAAGATGGCTTAAATGAAGAAAATAAAAGTGATGTATCTGAAAGCGGAATAAATAATAATGCAACTAATAGTGGATGTTATATTGCTACTTGCGTATATGGTTCTTATGATTGTCCGCAGGTATGGACACTTAGAAGATTCAGAGATTACACGCTTGATGAAACGTGGTATGGTAGATTATTCATAAAATGCTATTATGCAATTAGTCCGATGCTTGTTAAATGGTTTGGTAAAACGAAATGGTTCAGGAGTTTTTGTAAATCCAAATTGGATAAAATGATAGATGATTTGAACGAAAAAGGTATTGCAAATACATATTATCAAGATAAATATTAAGTGAAGGGAAACAAGAGAATGGCGTTAATAAAATGTCCAGAGTGCGGTAAAGAAGTATTAGATGAAGTAACCATATGTCCTGAATGTGGATATGAAATAGTTTCTCAATGTGACGCACAATGTCAGAAAAAGGATGTTCCAATATATAGGAATAAAAAAACTACTGCCATTGCTTTATGGGTAGTGGCTTGTAGTTGTTTTATTATAGCTTTTACACGAGTTAATAATGACGATTATGCGTTCTATAAGGGACATTATCAGACTTGTATGGAAGGATATGCAGAAAACAAATCAACTGCTAACGCATATAATGGTGGGTTGTTTAAAAGTTCTTATAATTACATTGCATCTAATTATGAAGACATGGCAAAAGAGGATAATGAGAAACTATGGGAGTATAGAATACAAGCCATCATTCTTTGCGTTGGTGGTATTTTTTGTGTGATTTTAGGATATAAGAAATACAATAAAGGGGTGGAAAATCATGGCATTAGTAAAATGTCCTGAATGCGGTAGAGAAAATGTTTCTGATAGCGCAAAGTCATGTCCGGGATGTGGATTTAATTTAAAAACTTATTACACAGAACAAGGTGCAAATAATGCATTACCCAAAAAGAATGTCAAAAAAATTGCAATATGGATTGTGATAGTTGGTGTTGTTGCTTTTGGAATATATTATTTTACAACAAGATGCAATTATGATGGATGTAATGAAAAGAGAACTACATCAAGTAAGTATTGCTATTATCACATGATTGCAAACTCTTATGGTTCTTCCAACTCATACAGTTATTCCCCTAAAACTGGCAATGAGGGGGCATTGGCAAAAGCACAGTCGTATCTTAATAGTTCTGCATTTTCATATACGGGACTAATAGATCAATTAGAATATAGTGGTTTTTCTGAATCCGAGGCAAAATATGGAGCCGATAACTGCGGGGCAAATTGGAAAGAGCAAGCATTAAAAAAAGCGAAGTCCTATTTGGATTCTTCTGCTTTTTCATACAGTGGGCTTGTTGATCAGTTAGTGTATAATGGGTTTACTGAGGAAGAGGCAAAATATGGAGTAGATAATTGCGGAGCTGATTGGAAAGAACAGGCGGCAAAAAAAGCAAAATCTTATCTGAAATCTTCGGATTTTACGAGAACAAGATTAATAGACCAGTTGGAATACACGGGTTTTACACATGAGCAAGCAGTTTACGGCGTAGAACAGGCAGGATTATAGGGAGGAATAATATTATGGCACTGATTAAATGCCCTGAGTGTGGAAAAGAAATATCGGATTCAGTTGAAAAATGTATTCATTGTGGTTATGAGGTAAAAACAGAGAAAAAGCAAAAAAAATTTCCTTTTATAATTGGAATTATAGTTATTGCTCTTATTATTATTTGCGTTGGAATTAAATTGCTGAGTGGCAGAAATGCAAATGCAGGATATTATGATAATAATAAGTGGGGAACATCTTATGATGACATAAAGAATAAATATGGAGAAGATATTTCCGAATCATATTTATCAAATGGTGCTTTAGCAATGTATAAAGAGGATTTTAATGGCATAGAAGGAATATATGTTATGATACAGTTTGAATTTGATAAAGATGGTGGGTTAGATACTGTATTATTAATGGTTTCTAATGCTAAAAGTAATATGTCAGATTCGGAAGTATATGATATGGTAATAGATGGGCTGACAGAATCTTATGGAGATGCTGAAAAAGTTGATTATGGGTTATCATGGGAAACAGATAAATCAATAATTGCGGCAAAACAATATCCTGGTAGTACGGATGGCACAATGATTGTGTATAACAAAAAGGGGGAATAAGAAAATGGCTTCTAATAAATGCCCGAAATGTGGAATGAATTTAAATGATGATTGTATATTTGTATGGAAATGCCCAGAATGTGGCAAGGCATTTAAAATAAATTTTTCCAAGTTAGAACAGGTACAGGAATGGAAAAGAAATAATGTAGGAAATCATTTAATTAAATGCTCATCGTGTGGATATGCGTTAGATGATGGTAATGAACACATAACCTGTAAGTGTTCATCTTGTGGTAATGTGAGTGAGGGAAATTTGGCTCATTTTATAGCAGACGATTTGGAAGATAAAATTATAGAAGATACCTTAAAACACATAGACGGTACAACATCCAAAAATACTGTTTCAATAAATTTGGTTCGTTGTCCTGAATGTGGTCAAGAAGTTAAAGATACAGAGACGAGTTGCCCTGAGTGTGGATATCCGATGGCTAAGCGTGAAAATAAAAAAGAAATGAGTAAAAAATCATGTGTAGATGGACTGCGCTCTATGAGAACTAAGGTAATTATATTTGCAATAATATGTTTTATTGTTTCGGGTATTTTTTTTGCTAAAGGTCATAATGTGAAAAATGACTATTATAATTCGGATTACTCGACATTAAACAAGAATGCTTATGTTGGTGGAGATGCATATAATTACATAATTAACGGGACATATTTCACGGGTTATTCTGTTATTGCCGCTGCTACTTTAATATGCGGTATGATTTTGATAAGCAATTCTATTATGATATCCATAAAAGTTAAAGAATATGAATAGAGCGAGGAACGAAAATGGCACTTATTAAATGTCCGGAATGCGGAAAAAATATTTCTGATACGTGTAAGAATTGCATTCATTGTGGATGCCCAATCAGAAAAGGCAAAAAAATAAACAAGAAAATTGTCTTTGGAGCATGGGGCTTGGCAATCGTTGTAGCAATTGTTATAATTGGTGTTTCTGTTATAAATAAGGTATCACCACATACGATAAAGAATACGCAATTAATAAAGTTGATGGAATATACGAGTTCTTCTGAAATAAAAAAAGACTTAGGTGATGATTACGAGCATAAAGTGTGGGATACTTTAGATTCAACAAGTGATATGTATGAAGACATCGTTATTGACGGCAAAGAATACGAAAAGGTAGAAATCTCTTATCAGAGTAATGGCGATTTTGAGAGAATTTATCTGGATTCAGATTCTATTTGGACAGAAGAAGAGTATAAAATCTTAGTTAAGGATTTTATTGAACAGTATGGTGGTGAGTATGATTATAAAGAAGATGAATATAAAGGGAATGCCATATATGATTATTCTTGGTATATGTCTTTCTATCGTAGAGTATCATTATCTGTTCATCAAAGCAGCGATGATAAAAAGATGTATTGGGTGAGAATAAATTCTTTTCATAATTAAAATGAAAGGGGATAGATATGGCTCTGATAAAGTGTGTAGAATGCGGTAATGATGTTAGTGATAAAGCAACACGTTGTCCGAAATGCGGCAAAGAGGTTAATCCCGTAAGCCATGATAAAAAGAAAAGCAATATATGTAAAGAATGTGGTCAAGAAATGGATTCGACAACTGGTATTTGTTTAAATTGTGGTTTTGATCCAGTAAGAATCGAACAAAAGAAAAGGAAAGCCAAGAAAAAAATTGGTTTGATTGTCAGTTCGATTACTGCTGTTGTTGTGTTGGCATTTGGGATTATGTTTGTCCAAGATGTGAACACAGGTAATTCTTATATTCTTGCAGCATGTAAAGAATTAGCCGATGAAGAAAACGGGTTTCCAGATGTTAGAAATATTTATTATTCTGAAAAACCTGCTGAAGATTCTACCATTGATTATATATATAGGGTCTATATTGAGTATAGAGGAAGTTTGGGGACAGAATCTGTAATATATATTGTGGATAACAAAGGAAATACCTATTTTATCACAGCTTATATGGATGAAAAATTGTCGTGTTATTTAACGATTGCGGAATTTGAAATAAATGGTTTGGAGGGCTTTTTTGAGCCAAGTGGTGATTGGGAAAAACTGAGTTCGTCAGAAATAGAAGAGTACGAGAAGAAACTTGAATAACTTAAGGTGATAAATTTTACTTATAGAAATTGATGTTATATAGTATTTCGATTATATTAGACTTGTGAGTTAAAAGTTTGTACCACTAAGAAGCCAGAAGGTAGTGTAAATAAGTTTGTGTTTTTGGAAATAAATGGCTCCTTTTTGGTAAG
>CANOID010000133.1 GCA_947565985.1 uncultured Lachnoclostridium sp. | reverse complement strand
TTCATTGTGTCTGCTGAAGGTTTTACACCTGCTTTATAAAGGCTTGTTCCTCTTTTTATATAAAGAGGATATACAAATAACTCTTCTGGTTCAAATAACATAGCCTGTTTTAGTGACTTTAAAAGAGTGTCTTTGGTTTGACCAAATATACCATATATTATATCTATATTCAGATATGAAAATCCAATAGATTTAATACTGTCAAGTGCCTTTATCGCACGTTCTGCTGAATGTAAACGATTAAGCTTTTTTAATTCTGTTTCATTAAAACTCTGGATGCCTATGCTGACTCTTGATACGCCATATTTCTTTAATATATATAACTTGTCGTCTTCTGTCTGATTTGGTGAAGTCTCAACCGAAATTGGTATGTTACCAAATTCTATCTTAAAATATTTTTTGGCAATAGCAAATACTTGTTCCAGCAAGTGTACAGGAAGTATTAATGGTGTTCCACCGCCTATTGCCATCTCATTAAATGAAATTCCACCGGGCATAACCTCTGAAATCTGTGCTGCGTGTTTTTCCATTGTATTAACATAATCTTCTATAAAAGAAACATTATTTTCCATACCTGCAACTGAAAAAAGATTACAATAGCCACATTTATGCTGACAAAATGGAATATGAAAGTAAAGGCTGTTACTTTGCCCTATAAGAACAGGCAATTTATCTTCCAACTTGATATCTGGTAGAGGATAGTAAGCTGTTTTATGTGGATAGCTGTACATATACTGCATATATTGCCAATTAGTATCTTTTATCTCTTTTTCTATAATAAAATGCTTATATGGCACAGTATTGACAATAGGATGGTTTATACCATGATACCACACACCATCTTCACCATAACAAGTTCCATGGTCTGAACAACATATCACAAATGTATTGCCTTTTTTTGCAAATCCATCAAACAATCTTCCTAGCTGACTGTCCACATATCTAAGTGCAAGCCTGTGTGTGTTTACACTGTCCTTTGTTTCATCTGTACTGTAAAAATAATTAGGATAGTGAATAGCACAGATATTAATATACATCATTATTTTTTTATTATCGTCTATCATAGACAGTTTTTTTAGTACAAAATCTATCTGATTCTTTGCCGAATCTTTTACTTGACATCCAAATGAGGGATTCCAGTAGCTATGTTGAAAATATGATGGCATAACACTTCCTATCTGGGTTCTTTTGTCAAAGAAACTTAAACCGCCTATACAGTATGTCTCATATCCAATATCTGCAAGTCCCTGTACCCATGTAGGCTGTGAAAACAAAAAAGCTTCTTCTGGTGCCTTCCTTCCCATTCCAATATCTGCAGAAAAAAATAATTTCTCTCTTTTTTTCATCTCGTTAATTTCTTCATCAATCGGAAGAAAACCCGCAAACATTGCCTGATGGGACGGATATGTAAAATTCCCTGCAGCTTGACACTTTCTCCAGCTTCCATATCTATTTAATATAGGTATACCTCCATTTTTCTCCTCTTCATATGCTATATCAAAACGGAGCGAATCTATACAGACAAATAAAATATGATAATTCCCTACTATTTTATTCATATCTAAAATGTCTTTGTCCTGTATCATATATAATTTTCCTCATCAGCACACATTTTTACCTGTTTCTTATAAATCTTATTTTCTGAATATATATCTTGATATATAAGGTCACCCTGTCCATTAATCTCAATAACACGTGGTTTTCTACTACCCTTGTCAAACATAATATCAATACCAGCTATATTAAGACCATCAAATAAGGACACAGCCTTGTCACAAACCCGTTCTATTTCATATAAATCTTCATCTGTCAAACCAAGCTCTCGTATATCTACAGCTTGGTTATTAAGATGAAGATTGGTAAATGGTCCTTTTGATTGGCGTACAACTATATATTCTACACTGCCAAACTGATAAACTACCCTTAAATCATAGTTTTTGCCATTAAAAACATCTTTTGGATACCACCTTTCGGCTATTGTACCCAGTTTTAAAAGCTTTTCAAGTATATATCTAATCTGTTTCTCATCTTCTAAAATGTACAGTCTTTTTGTATTATATAACTTACAACCCACTGGCATACACGTTGTGTAAAGTTTTATGTGTCGCATCGCAGAATTAATACGCAATGCTGCAATTCCTGCCGCCCCAGAATAATTAACTGGCTTAATAAATACTGAATATACCTGTTTTCTTTTCATAATTTCTAAAAGCTGTGGCACTGTAGAAATATTGTCTGCAATCATATCTGTAACATGGATTTTATTTTCCATAAGTACTTTTTTAGTATATCTTTTATCAAGAGTGTCAAGTATAGCTTTTGGAGAATTTAGGAATGAACAGTTACATAGATTTATTTTTTTCAAAATATTCCGGTATGCTAAAAGGCTGTCATGCATCTTTTCTAAGTCTGTAATTGTATAAGATGGTGGGTCTATCTTAACTGTCATGCCGTTTAACTCTTCAAAACTCGATTTTTTAAATATTTCATCCCAACTTGTGACTTTAACAGGAACATTATATTCCTGTGCTGCTTTTTTAAAAAAAACTGTTCTCTTTGATAGCTGTTCACCTATTAAATAAATCATAATTATTCTGTAAGCATTGGATAAAGATACACTGTTCCATCATATTGATCTGGTTCATTATCTTCATCAATATTTATCTCAATATCCAGTTCATCTGCAAGTTTATCAAGCTTGTCCATCATGTAGTCTGTCATATAGTGGTAGTGTAAATCAACTTTTTTGATATTTGGATATTTTTTAAGTTCGTCCAAAACTATCTGTCCACCTTTATCAGTTAGTGTTCCATTAGCAAGGCTAAGCAAAATTATTTGCGATACGTATTTACTATCAAATACTATCTTAGCAATATCATCTTGTATCTCGCTGTCCTCAATGCCAAGATATGTAAGCTTAGGAAAATCTGCATTATCAAGCAAATTTTTTATTGTATTCTTATCCCCATCAAAGCCATAATTTTCGACACCAATATATAACCAAAGTGCTTCTAATGAAGGAAGCTTTGCCTTTTCAATGCTTTCTATCACGGAAGATGGAAGTCCTCCACATATTATTTCTAGATGTTTCAGATTGTCATGTTTAATATCTCCAAGCACAAGTTCATTACTACCCTTTATACACAAACTTTCAAGCTGTGGCATTGCGTCCCATAACTTAGAATAATCTCCCTGAATAATCCATGAAACTTCACATTCTTCAAAATCCATAGCACCAATAAAGAGACTTTTTATATGTGAAAATTTATCTTTATTGGCTATAATATCATCAATAATTTTTTGACAACTATCGTCCCATGCATCGCCCCAACATCCAATTACAATTGCTTCAAGCGAATTAAACTCCTTATCTGCCATAATATCTGCAATCATAGTTCCTGAATTTTTCTTGCCATCATTATATTCATCGTAATCGTAAGAAAAAACTTTACTCTTGTACATAAAATACCTCCTTTTATAATATCTTATCCTTATTTTACCACTTTATAAGGTTGTTGTATATAAAGATTATATTAATTTAATTCTTAAAAAAGCAGCACTATATTACAAAATACAGTGCTGCTTACAATCATTTATAAAGTATATTTAGTGAAGCCTCACATGACTAAAGTCACGTGCTTCCTAGTGCCACAATCTACATTGTGGTTATCCTTTAGGGATATCAGACTGCGTTTCTGTCTATACAGCCAAAACTCAGTGTCTAGGCAACCGATAAGTTGTCTAAAACCGCATTTAAGCTAATTAGGTCAGCTAACGTGCAGGTGCTTCTCTTAGAACACTGAGGAACTTTAGCCTCAATGTCCAACCTATTCGTCACCGAACAGGATTTTAAAATTTCTCGTATATAATAACGTGCAGCTATATTATACGAGGCATTTAAATCGCAGTTATATATCTTACCATTTTTAAATTTACATAAACTATATGTTGGCATATCTGCATCTTTTCCACGAAGAGTAATGCCACTTCCATCGAATGCTAATTTAGACGTTCCCCACGCACATATATGAGATATATGTATGTTTAATCTATGAGCCTTGTCTGTTACCATAGATTGCACACTGCGTGCTTTCCACATATGCAGTTTTTGTTTTTTAGAACCTTTCTTTTTACCATTAAGGTCTAAATGTTCAAAAACTATGACATCTGCATTATACATACAGGCAATTTCTATGATGAAATTAGCAGTTTTAACAGCTATGTCGTTATTAATTCCTTTTGCTTTTTCCCAAAGCCTTGGTGTTTTGTAATTGCTGTATTGTTGAGCTTTTTTAATACGATTTATGCTATGATTTAAATGGTCTGTTTCACTTGGTAGTTGTAAAAAATGTCTGCCGTAGATAGTGCCCTTTGAATCCATTACACAACAGCTACACGCTGAATTTAAGCCAAGGTCTACGCCAATTACAAGGTCGTTTTTATCAGAAAGTTTTATGGTTTCTTCAAATGGGAAATCTAAAAACCATTCCTTACCACGCTTTTGCAGAGTAGGAGCACACATTTTGCGGTTACTGCACTTGCGTTTTATATAATCCATGTCTGATTTACATAGGTCTATATCTAACCATGTCCATGTGTTATTATGATATATTTTTATTTGGGCAGTATATGTATCTGTCTGATTATACATACCATTACGATATAATGATGGATATACACATCCACAACTGTTAAGTGTAGGCTTTTTACCTACTGGATTATCTTGCCAGTTTTTAAGATTAGACTTGTAGGATGATACTTTTCCTATCGCTTCTGATATCGCTGCCCTGCGTATATAAGATGGCATCTTATAAAACTTAGAGTCAAAATCGTACTTTGGAAATGGATTTTTCTTCGTTTTATGACAAAGAGATTCCACATACATCATTTGAGCCTGATTACCCTGAATAGTAAATATATTTAACCACTCCAAAAGACATATTTCTATAAGAAACTGAACCGCATTTCGATATATAGTCACAGTTTCAGAAAATATATTATTGTACTTTTTTATCTTCACGGAATATGTAGAATATATCTTCATACGATTACTTCCTTTCAACGACTATATGTCACATTTGAATCTATTGTAAATGTTTTTTTATTTATAATTGTATTATACTCTTCTTGTCTACATATGTCAATAAGTGGGTGGC
>CANOID010000132.1 GCA_947565985.1 uncultured Lachnoclostridium sp. | reverse complement strand
ATATCTTTATCAGTTTTTAGAAAAAAGTCCATATATATTTTTTTATTATTAAACTTACCGTTTACAACAGGGTCATCAAATGTACAGTCGATATGATACCATTTATTTTTAATCTTTACAATATTCCAAGCATGGTATCCTCCTGTAACCATAATACATGGTATATTATAATATTTCATAATCGCCATAAATGCTTTTGCATAGCCATCACAGACAGCAATTCCCTTATTAAATGCACCTTCGGCATAATGACTGTCAGATGGCACTCTTCCTTTTGTATACAGCCTTTTATCATACTTTACATTTTGTATAATCCACGCATGAGCAGCATAAATTTTCTCGTAATCAGACATTTCTTCTGTTATGTATTTAGAAGCAATAATTTTCAAACAGTTTTTTTTGTTTCTTCTAAGCACTTTTACTTTGCATTTAAGTGTCTTTTTAGTGGTTTTAGCTATAATTATTGTTTTACCTAGTCCCGTTATAGTAACCTTTCCATACGCATTCACCTTTGCAACTGTTTCGTCAAGACTTTCCCACCGAACTTTTGAAGGTGAATTATAAACATAAATTTTTTCTTGGTAATTTTCTATATCTTTTATACTTTTAACGGAAAGCACAGTTTTTGTAGTATCTGTCACTAGGAATTTATTCTTGATAGCATATTTTTCTGCTTCAGAGCCCGACTGTGCCACTATTGTGAGTCGGTTTATATTACATCCAGTAAAAATGCCAGAACCAAACTCTATTACTGTTTCTGGTATTGCCACTTGATACACTAGTTTGCAAAACGCAAATGCATCATCTGAAATTGAAGTGACAGCATACTCCTGATATTTGTCAGGAATAACAACTTTTCTGCTATTGCCACTGTAGGATACTACGGCACATTCATTTGTGCTGCTGTTAATTTCGTAAACTATCCCTGTATCATCAGTAATTAAATTATTGTTTTCTATGTTATACCATGGCAATACCGCTGTAAAAGCCAACAAAAATATAGTAAGTATACTTATACTACCCATTTCTATCATCTCCATATTTAATATATTTTGCATCAAAAATTTTGTCTATATTAATTATACATTATAAAATGTTTGTTGTCTTGTTATTTTGCGAAAAAGTCCTTGCAAATATATGTATTTTATGGTAGATTAATGGACATAGCGTTACTATTCACAGTAACAGCGTAGTAAATTAATCACGTATGTGGATTCCGTATATGGTGCCAGAGATGTAGTAACGCCACATCTCTTGTCTTGCGGCTGGAAGCATATGGAAGTCTAAGAAACCATGGAGGTATTATTATGAGCGTTATTTCAATGAAACAGTTACTCGAAGCAGGTGTTCACTTTGGACATCAAACAAGAAGATGGAACCCTAAGATGGCTGAGTACATCTACACAGAACGCAATGGCATTTATATCATTGACTTACAAAAATCTGTTGGAAAAGTTGATGAAGCCTACAACACTGTTAAAAACATTGTGGCAGACGGCGGTACAATCCTTTTTGTTGGTACAAAGAAGCAGGCACAGGATTCTATCAAAACAGAAGCAGAACGTTGCGGTATGTTCTATGTAAATGAAAGATGGTTAGGTGGTATGCTCACCAACTTTAAGACAATACAAGCACGTATTAAGAGATTAAAAGCTATTGAAACAATGGCAGAGGATGGCACATTTGATGTACTCCCTAAAAAGGAAGTTATCGTTCTTAAAAAAGAATGGGACAAACTTGAAAAGAACCTCGGCGGTATAAAGGAGATGAAGAAGCTCCCTGATGCTATTTTTGTTGTAGACCCTAAGAAAGAGAGAATCTGTATACAAGAAGCACATATTCTTGGTATTCCTCTTATCGGAATTGCAGACACCAACTGCGACCCAGAAGAGCTTGACTATGTGATACCAGGAAATGACGATGCTATTAGAGCCGTTAAACTTATAGTTTCTAAAATGGCTGATGCTGTTATCGAAGCTAACCAAGGATTATCTATGGCTGATGCAGTAGAAGAAGAGGCAGCAGAAGCTTAGAACCTACTGATTTTAATTAATTGAATATGGAGGAAATTAAAATGGCAATTACAGCTTCACAGGTTAAAGAATTAAGAGAAATTTCAGGTGCTGGAATGATGGATTGTAAAAAAGCACTTTCCAATACAGATGGCGACATGGACAAGGCAATAGAATGGTTAAGGGAAAATGGTCTTGCTAAAGCTGTTAAGAAATCAGGACGTATTGCTGCAGAGGGTATTGTAGCAGTTGATGTAGATGCTGATGGAAAAAAAGCTTCTATCGTTGAAGTAAACAGCGAGACAGACTTCGTTGCTAAGAATGAAAAGTTCCAAGATTATGTTGCAGAAGTTGCAGCACAGGTAAAGACTTCATCTGCAGAAGATATTGAAACTTTCCTTGCAGAGCCTTGGCAGTCTGATACAAGCTTAACAGTTGACAGCAAATTAAAAGCTATGATAGCTGTTATCGGTGAAAATATGAATATCCGTCGTTTTGACAGACTTTCTACAGATGGTTTAATCGTATCATATATTCATGCTGGTGGCAAAATCGGTGTATTAGTTGAAGCCGATACTAATTCTGCAAGTGATGGTGTAAAAGAATGTTTAAAGAATGTAGCAATGCAGGTTGCAGCATTAAATCCAAAGTATCTTTCATCAGATGATGTAGATGCTGATTATAAAGAACATGAAAAAGCTATTCTGCTTTCACAGGCAAAAAATGACCCTAAAAATGCAAATAAGCCTGATGCTATTATAGAAAAAATGATAACAGGTCGTTTAAACAAAGAATTAAAGGAAGTATGCCTTTTAGAGCAGGAATATGTTAAAGCTGAAAATAAAGAAAATGTAAAAACTTACATCCAGAATACAGCTAAAGCAGAAGGTTGTACAATTACATTAAAGAAATTTGTACGCTTTGAGACAGGCGAAGGTCTTGAAAAGAAAGAAGAAGACTTCGCAGCAGAAGTTGCAGCACAGATGAATGCATAAATAAGATTTATGTATAATTAGTTGTACTTTTAAAGTTAAAAACCCTTGCAAGTAGAGTTTATATTTTATTTGCAGGGTTTTTTTGTCTTTTAAATAAAGTTTTTATTGAAAAATATTGAAACTTTTTAAGTAATTTCTTATAATGGTAGTGAAAGGGGGAAGTAATTTATTATGAACATAGGTGGAGTAAGTACTAATATAAATATACCTGAATCTGCACCACGTACAGTATCACAAGCAAGAGATGATGGTTATGACAAAGGTGCTATCAAACAGATGGTACGCACTGGTAAAATAGAGTGCGAGACTTGTGCAAGTAGAAAGTACCAAGATGGTTCTGATGAAATGGTGTCATTTAAATCACCATCACATATTTCACCAGAATCTGCTGCCTCTGCGGTAATGGCACATGAACAGGAACATGTAGGCAATGCATATAAAAAAGCAGCTAATAATGACGGCAAAGTAGTACAGGCAAGTGTACGTATCAAAACTTCTATATGCCCAGAATGTGGCAGAAGTTATGTATCTGGTGGTGAAACAACAACACAGATTAAATATAATGAAGAAAATCCTTATGCAAAAAACTTTAAAAGTGCAGATGCCGCAAGTGTTACAGGATTAAACTTTGATTTAAAAAATGAGTCCTGATTTATACTTATATGATACAATCAAAAAAATAGCAGATAATAATAATCTTTACATTACATTATCTGCTATTTTTTAAATATTTGTATATTGTAACCTTTTTACCAATATTCCACCAATTATGCCTACTATTATTCCTGCTGCAACACCTGCCAATAAAAGAAATGGTAAATAATACAATAACAGACCTGTTTGTAACACAGCCATTGCAACAAGTACCTGTCCAATATTGTGGAATACGCCTCCTGCTACGCTTATACTATATATTGAAAACTTTTTTGTCTTTTTTAAAAAAAGCATTATCAAAAAACTTAAAATTCCACCTGCAAGACTGTATAACATACTTGACAAGCTACCAAACGTAAGCCCACATAATATTATCCTCACAACTGCTATTCCAAATGTTGTAATCGAGTTAAAGGTAAACAGTGAAAATATCACTACAATATTTGAAAAGCCAGCTTTTATCCCCGGTATACCGAAATTTAAGGGAAGCACTGATTCTATATAGCTTAATACAAAGGCTACAGCCACCATCATTCCCATTCTGGCTATATTTTTAGTATCCATTATTAATCTCTACTATATTTTATTATCTCACGTCTTTAATGCTAAAACTCACTCTACCCATCTTATCTTTACCAAGGCATACAGCTTTAACCTTATCTCCAAGTGTAAGCACATCTTCAATATGTTTTATTCTTTCTTTTGCAATTTTAGAAATGTGTACCATTCCTTCCTTGCCTGGTGCAAATTCAAGAAATGCCCCAAATTCTTTGATGCTTATAACTTGTCCTTCAAGAATCTGTCCTTCATAGAAATCTGTAACAATTATTTCAATAAGCCTTCTAGCCTCCTGCATCATAGCTTCTTCTTCACCACATATTGAAATCATTCCTTCATCTGTAATATCAATTCTTACACCTGTACGTTCGATAAGTGTATTAATTGTTTTGCCTCTTTGTCCAACCACGTCACCTATCTTTGCAGGGTCAATCTGCATCTGTATAATTTTAGGTGCATATTTGCCAACAGATTCACGTGGTTCACTTATTGCTTTAAGCATAACTTCGTCAAGAATATACATTCTTGCTTCGCGTGTACGTCTTATAGCTTCTTCAACTATTGGTCTGGTCAGTCCATGTATCTTAATATCCATCTGAATGGCTGTAATGCCATCCTTTGTACCAGCTACTTTAAAGTCCATATCACCAAAGAAATCCTCAAGTCCTTGGATATCTGTAAGCACAATGTAATCATCATCTGACTCGCCTGTAACAAGACCACATGAAATACCAGCCACAGGTTTTTTAATTGGCACGCCGGCTGCCATAAGAGACATTGTTGATGCACATATACTTGCTTGTGATGTTGAACCATTAGACTCAAAAGTTTCAGATACTGTGCGTATTGTATATGGAAACTCCTCTTCACTTGGAAGAACTGGCACAAGTGCTTTTTCAGCCAATGCACCATGTCCTATTTCACGTCTTCCGGGTCCACGGCTTGGCTTTGTCTCGCC
>CANOID010000131.1 GCA_947565985.1 uncultured Lachnoclostridium sp. | reverse complement strand
GTATGCAGAGTTATACATAAAAATACTGGGCAGCTTTCATTTAATGCTGCCCAGTTTGTGACGTTGTTTTATAAGTTTAAAGTGCTGTTGTTCCAGATATTGTACTGGAATTGGTCTGTATATAATAATATAATAAAATATATAGAGTGCAACAGCGCACACTAAGTCAACGAAAGAATGTTGTTTTAAAAATAGAGTTGACAGACATATTAAAATACACAGTATAAGTGAGCTGTTTTTTATCCACCTTTTATCTTGAAAATACCTGCTGTGTGCAATTGCTATGTGTATGGCAATAGAGTTGTAAACATGTATGCTTGGACACACATTAGTATCTGTATCTGCTGCATACACTATCGATATTATCTTTGTAAATATATTTTCTCTTTCAAAGATTGTAGGACGCATATTCTGTGCATTAGGAAAAAATGTATATATAATCAAACTGGTAGTCATTCCCATAACTAGTATTGTAGCACATCTGTAAAAATCATCTATATATTTTGTCTGAAAAAATAAAAAAATAAGACTTACAGCTACATATACAAACCATAAAAGATATGGTATTATAAAGACTTCACAAAATGGTATCCAGTCATCTACAATACAGTGTACCTCTTTAAATTTTACGTCATTCCTTTGCTCAAGTAATATAAACCAGACCATATATATTGGAAAATACAATATTATAATTGCGTGTTTATACTTAAACAAAAGCTGTTTTAATTTATCCATTTTATTCCTCCATTTTATTTATTATGTCACCATTTGTTTGAATTTTTCCAATTTATTTCTTTGCGTATATAGGCAAATGTTTCCTCTTCACCCTTTTGAGCAAGCATATTAAGAAGTTTTTCCAATAGTTTACGTGTATCAGGATGAAGTACATAGTGACTTTTATTTTTTGTATAATATGAAAGTGGAAATGAATTATCATAAGTATCTCTGTTATAATTTTTGCTTGCTGCAACTCTATCACAAAACATTTCAATAACATAACGTACAGGCATTGGCATACCTTGCAGTCCGTTCTGCGGTTTCATAGAATAGTCTATCCAGTATTCAAAATGATGTTTATTTCTACCTTTATGATGAAGCCATGCCGCTGAATATCCGCGTTCTTGCTTTTCACCAAAATTTGGACTTCTCTTGCCACCTTGATAATATTTTACCCCAGCAAAAAATTCTACAGGATGATATTTAGACCAGTCATGCATTATGCCTTGTTTATAAAGTCCTGCTTTAAAACAAAGCCTGCGTACCAATTTTTTATGATGAAGTATAGTTCCCAGATGCCCTAGAAAATTGTTCCATAGACTCATAAAATCTTTCCACTTCCCATTAAGTTATACATTTATATACAGCGTTTTCGTGCTAATTATATTCTATTATAGAATTCAAGTCAATTAGTGTTATATAATTTTAATGTACTTTTCATTTTTCTAATTATTAAGATATAAAATATTTGCGTAATTGGACGAGTAGCTATATAATATATTCATCTTTAAATTTAGAGGGGATATTTTTAATATGTATACATTTAACAGTCGTATAAGATATAGTGAAACTGATGAAACGGGTCTTTTAAGTCTTGATGCAATTATAAATTATCTACAAGATTGTACTAATTTTGAATCAGAAGATTTAGGAGTTGGCATGGATTATCTAGACAAGAGAAAAATTATGTGGATGTTAAGCTCATGGCAAATAGTTATTGAGGACTATCCACCATTTGGAGAAAAAATAAAGATAGGTACACAATCATATGGCTATGATAAAATGATAGGATACAGGAATTTTCTTATAACAGACGAAGATGGCAAGACAATTGTAACTGCTAATTCTAACTGGGTGCTTATGGATATGCAGAAAGGCAGACCTATTATAGTATCTCCAGAAATTGGTGATATATATGGAAAATATGAACCACTTAAAATGGACTATTCCCCAAGAAAAATAAAGTTACCTGCCTATGGAAAAGAATGTGAAGGGTTTATTGTAAGAGAATACCATCTTGATACTAACCATCATGTAAACAACGGTCAGTATGTAAGAATGGCTATGTTATCACTTGGAATAAGTGACAAGGTAAAGGAACTGCGAGTTGAATATAAAAAACAGGCACTTTTAGGGGATAAGATTATTCCAGTAGTTTACAAAGATAGCAATAATTGGTATGTATCGCTTAATAATGAAAAAGGAAAAGCATATGCAGTAGTTCATTTTATTTTTTAAAGGAGACTAGATGGTTAGCAATATAGATAAAATAAATTATTTAAAGGATTTTAAAAAGGGAATGCATGATGGCATACCAATAGCACTTGGATATATTTCTGTAAGTTTTACATTTGGGTTAATGGGAACATCTTCGGGACTTTTGTGGTGGCAGACATTGCTTATTTCAATGACCAATCTAACATCGGCAGGTCAATTTGCAGGACTTGAAATAATGGTTATGGCAGGCAGCCTTATTGAAATGGCACTTACGCAGTTTATTATCAATCTCAGATATGCACTTATGTCAATCTCACTGTCACAAAAGATTGACGACACATTTAACTTAACAGCAAGGCTTGCAACTGGTTTTGGTGTAACAGATGAAATATTTGCAGTAGCTGCAAGCAGAAATAAAACAATAAGTAAATACTATATGGCAGGGCTAATTATAACACCATATTTAGGGTGGGCATCAGGTACAGCGGCAGGTGCATTGCTTGGTGCAGTTATCCCAAAAGCTGTCAGCAGTGCATTAGGTATAGCTATCTATGGAATGTTTATGGCAATAATAATCCCACAAGCGCGAGATAATAGCAAATACCTTATAGTTATAATAATTGCTGCTACCTTAAGTTGTTGCTTTAACTGGATTCCAGTACTTAAAAATATATCCTCAGGTTTTGTAATTATAATATGTTCTATAATTGCATCTGTAATTGGAGCAGTACTATACCCCTTAGAAGATGAGGTAGAAAAATAATGACAATAGAAAAATACTTTATATACCTTGCAGTAATGGCAGGTGTTACATATCTTATAAGAGCATTGCCTCTTACTCTATGCAGAGGCAAAGTAAAAAACAAATTTATCAAATCATTTCTTGCATATGTTCCATATGCAGTTTTAGCGGCTATGACCTTTCCTGCCGTAATATATTCAACAGGAGAACTTGCATCAGGAATTGCTGGAACAGTTACAGGTCTTTTCTTTTCATATAAAAGAAAAAGTCTGCTTACAGTAGCGGTATTGGCATGTACAGTGGCTTTTGTGACAAGTATTTTATAAAAATATTTTAATATTACTATTTATATAGTGCCAAGGTCAAAGGTAGATAGCAATGCATGTTTATATGCAAATTGCTATCCACTGGCTTGACCCGCCAAACACCGACAAGAAGCAGATTTGCTTGCAAATATGCGGAATTGGAGGTGTTGGCAGGATTGCGCGAATTGCAGGGCAATGTAGCAATCCGTAGCATCAATTGGGGCAAAATACCTTTTGACCTCAACATCATTTATATTTATTTATAATGCTGCATATAAAATCATTATTCTTTTTTAACTTTGCTAGTGGTTCTTCTATTCCATCAGAAGAACCACTTCTAAGTATTTCTACAACTGGAACTACCGCTTCATATACATTTATAAAACCATAGTTGCTTGTAACTCCCTTAAGAGTGTGTGCTTTTTTAAAGGCAGATTTTATATCGCCTTTTGATAAAAATTCTTCTAGTTGTGCAAGATTTTTGTCATCAGGAAATCTATATAAAAATTCTTCGTATATGTCCTCACTGCCAATAAAACGATTTACAGCACCATTAAAATCAACATTAGCTTTAATTAATTCATCTTTAAATTCTTTCTGCATATTATTTTCCCACATCCCTTATATCTAAATCTTTACTTATTGTCTCTAAGTAATGTATATACACTTGATTTGTAATATTAATTATAAAATTCTTGTCAAGTTCTTCACGCCTGAAGCTTTTTCTGCCTCCATCTGCTGCCCTGTTCCAGAATTTAAGCACGTCCCTGTATGGAACGTAATAACATATGCCTGCATTAGTAAAATATATTATTAAAAAGGCAACTCCTTGCTGAATTTCAAATTCTGTCATAAATTCAATCTGGTGCTTATGTATATTTTTTAAAGGGAATGTATCTGTTGCACATTCCTTTGCATCAAAACACACAGGAATACCTTGTATATTTCCAATATAATCCACAGTGCTTTTCTGTTCAAAATATGCAAGTGTAATATGATGTCTTTTTTTATCTATTTCCATTGGAGTTATAGGGGTAGGTATTTTTTGGACTAGTGCAAGCTTCTCCTGACGGTACTTGCTGTTAGTATAGTTTAGTGCCTCTTCTAACATTGAGCCTCTTAATCCCCTTGAATTCCAAGATGGCATTGCCTATTACCCCCTTAAAATATTCACATTCATTCCAAGACCTCTCATAATGTTGTTAAATTCATCTGGAACTGGAGCTTCAAAAAACATCCCTTGGTATTTTGCTGGTATGTCCTTATATGTTCCAAATTCTAAACGCCATGCGTGCAATAATTGGTGCTTAAGCCCAAATTCACGTTTAAATATTTTGTATGCATCTTTGTATCCATATTTTGTATCACCTATAATTGGATAACCTATACTTTTTAAATGTGCCCTTATCTGGTGAGCTTTACCTGTTACAAGATGTACTTTTAACAGTGTATAATCCCTATTTTCAAATTTTCCATACTGTAAAGGCATATATTCTGTTATAATCTTTGAAGAGCCTTTAACTTCATGTTGTGTTATAGTAACATTATTGTGGTTTTCATGTTTTACAAGATAACCGTTTAGTCTGGCAGCCTTTTTTAACTTTCCTGTTACTATGCAAAGATAATATTTTTTTAGCTCTCTCTGCCTAAATATACTATTCATCCACTGAAGTCCTTTAACAGATTTTCCTGCAACTATAAGACCACTTGTATTTCTGTCAAGTCTGTTACATATCCCTGCATTAAATGCTAGGGACATATTTGGACTTTGTACAAGATATGAATTGATATATTCAACGGCAGAAATATCATCTTTTTCTGCTTTTTGCGATAACATTCCGATAGGTTTATTTATAACTAAAATATCACTATCTTCATATATAATATCAAGCTGGTCTTGCACCACACTTTTTGTTTTTTTATCTGTTACATCCTGAAAACCTGCTATTGTATCATCTGAAAGAAACAGTTTTATACTATCTCCT
>CANOID010000130.1 GCA_947565985.1 uncultured Lachnoclostridium sp. | reverse complement strand
AATAGACGGTTCAGAAGAGAAGAAACTTATAGCAGAAGCTGCTGCACCATATGCAATTAGCAACAATAGAATATACTATACTGGATGGGATAATGACCACTATATACATTCAATAGGTATCAGTGGTTCAGGCTCCAGTGTGATATACGCCGGCAACTGTACAAATCTTACAATACAAGGAAACTACTTGTATTTTATGAATATGGAACAAGATTATAACCTCTGTCGTATTCCACTTGATGGTTCTTCTGTAGAAACTATTGTAAACCAACGTCTTGCAACTTATAATATATCAGAAGATGGAACAATAGTATACTATCAAGTTGACGATGGGACAAACAATGGATTGTATAAACTTGATTTGTATACATATAATTCAGAGCTTATCTCTGAGGGCAATTATAATTACCTTAGTCTGACTTCCGAATATCTCTTCTTTGAAGAATATGACCAGAGCAAATTATATACATACAATCTTTTTACAGGGGAAATGCGACCGTTACAAATAGAAAAAGCTGAATAGTGTAAACAAAGGCTACTAGGCTAAAAAGCCCAGTAGCCTTTATTCATTGTAAAATAAAGTATGATTTTTTGTGGAAGCTTGTCATAGTTTAATCCAAGTTTATATCCTGTAAACTTAAATATACATTGTAGTATAAAATACAATGCCTGTTTTATATTGCCTTGGGCAATCAAAGCTTTAACAATCTTTTCTGCATAACCTGCACCTTCTTTTTCTGAAGAAAGATTTTCAAACACTTCTTGATACTGTTTTTGTGATACACCAAGGTCAAAATTTCTTTTAAACTGTTGTATACACGTATATGAATGCGAGTGTAGCACTCTTGCATTGGCACAGTAAGCTATACTATAACCTGCATTTATAACTTTAGATGCCATTATCATATCTTCATTGAAAATTGTCTTTTTTACAAATCCTCCAAGACTGTCATATACACTTTTTTTGTACAATGCACACACATTTGAACAAAAATAAGTCTTTATACCAAGCTTGTTCAAATCATTACTTGATTTTATAAAACTTTTCTTTGGGTAATTGTATACCCTAGTCATTTTTTCAATGATATCTGAATCTTTGCCTGCAAGCTGTCTGCCATATGACACTGCTATATTAGGGTCTGCCATAGGAATAAGCAGATTTTCAATCAGTTTTTTATCTGCTGGAATAGCATCCTGTGTCATAAATAATACAAATTCTGCACTGGAAAGTGCTGCACCCATGCACCTTGTAGCACCATGGTCAAAATCTTTCTTTGGTACAGGATGAACTGACACTACATCACTGCCTAGTTCCTTCATTAATTTATCGCCTTTTCCAACAGTTTGTAATAAAAAAATATGATTTACTGGTACAGTCTGCTTTAACAGGCGTGTTAATACATTTTTAAACCCAGATGTAGGTTTATATATTGGAATTACCACATCTACCATTACTTTATACCCTTTCTTGTTTAACGAGTTTTTCTACAAGTACGACAGCCTCCTGTGCATCTTTTGAATACCCATCTGCCCCTATTTCATCCGCAAATCCTTGGGTAATAACTGCACCGCCTATTATAACTTTACAACTAAGACCCCTTTCATGCACAAGGTTTACTACATTCTTCATTTCCATCATTGTAGTAGTCATAAGTGCTGAGAGCCCTATAATATCTGCTTTCTTATCCACAGCTACATTTATTATAGTCTCTGCCTTTACATCTTTTCCAAGGTCAATAACATTGTAGCCATAGTTTCTAAGCATAAGGGCAACAAGATTTTTTCCTATATCGTGTATATCATGTTCCACTGTAGCTATAACTATCGTAGCTAGGGGCTCTTTATTTCTGTTTTTTTCAAGAATAGGTTCTAATACACCTATTCCTTTTTCCATCGTTTCCGCACTTGATATTAGTTGTGGAAGATAATAAATCTGTTTATCAAACAGCACACCTACATGATTTATTGCTGGAATAAGGCTTTTATCAATAATATCCTGTGCATCTCTTCCCTCTTCCAAAGATTTTTTAATCAGTTCTTCTATTTTATTTTGCCTGCCCTTTACAACGGCATCAAAAAGCATATCTGTGCTTGTCTCTGTTGCCTGTTCGCCTTTACCTGTATTAGATTTTAATGTCACAGTTTCCTTATCAACTTCACCACTTAGCACGGATAATTTGTGCATTGTCACTCTGTCAATATACCTAGTATCTGCTTCTGGCTTGTTCATAAGGAGTTCTGCCGCATATACAGAATGCATTAAAAGGTCTTGAGATGGATTAGCTATTGCCATAGTAAGTCCATGGCTTATTGCTATCGCCATAAAACTGCTGTTGATAAATGCTCTCTCTGGAAGCCCAAATGATATATTGGAAAGCCCGCATACAGTCGCAACCTTTAACTTATTTTTACAATAGCTTATGGTTTCAAGCGTTTCAAGTGCTGCATTACTGTTAGCACCGACTGTTGCAACAAGTCCATCCACAACAATATCTTCCTTAACAAGTCCCTGCCGCAGTGCCTCATCAAGAATTGTATGCATAATCTCTTTCTTTTCTTGTATATTCTTTGGAAGCCCTTTGTCTGACAAAGGTAAAAGGATAAACATTGCACCATATTTTTTTGCTGCTGGAATAAGTTTTGCAAATTTTTCAGGTTCTAGTGAAATAGAGTTAATTAATGCCCTGCCCGGATAAATACGCAGCGCTTCTTCTACAACATCAGGGTGACTTGAATCTATAGAAATAGGCAAATTGCTTGTTAGAGAAAGCTCATTAATAGCTTTAAGCATCATCTCTTTTTCATCAATACCATTCATACCCATATTGACATCAAGAATCGCCGCTCCAAGCTCTTCTTGTGATTCAGCCATCTCTATAACCATTTCAAGGCTTCCTGTCTTAAGTTCTGCCTGTAACGCTTTTTTTCCAGTAGGATTGATACGCTCACCTACTACAAGAAAATTTCCGTCAAGTTCAATATCAAGTACATCCCTTTCATTTGAAAGTACACGTCTCTTTATATTTCCCTTTCTATCCATAAATGAAACACTGTTTATTAAAGATTTTTTATTTAATAGATTTGTAAGTGCTTTTATATGCTCTGGCGTAGTGCCACAACAACCACCCACAATATCTGCACCTGCCTCTATAAGTGAAAGCATACTCTCTGCAAATTCATCTGGTTCCATACTATATACAGTTGTCCCATTTTCATCAAGCTGTGGCAATCCTGCATTGGGCTTTGCAGCTATAGGTACATCTGTATACTGTGCCATCTGTTTAATAATATCTGCCATCTTATCAGGTCCTGTAGAACAGTTTACGCCCAAGGCATCAACTCCAAGTGCAGAAAGCACAAGTGCTGCTGTAGCAGGATTTGTCCCATACAAAGTACGCCCATCCTCATTAAATGTAAGCGTTACCATCACAGGAAGGTCACAGGTTTCTTTTGCTGCAATAACTGCAGCACGACACTCCTGTAGGCTCATCATCGTTTCCACAGCTAAAAAATCAACTCCAGCCTCATAAAGACACAGAATTTGTTCCTTATATATGTCAACCAATTCTTCAAACATAAGGTTTCCAATTGGATATACTTGTCTGCCAGTCATTGTAATATCACCAGCAATATATACTTGCCTATCTGCACTAGCTTCGTTTATTGCATTACGGGATATATTCACCAGTTTTTTATTTATATCGGCTATGCTATCTGCAAGCCCATATTCTTCAAGTTTAAGTCTATTACTAGAAAATGTAGGTGCATAGAGTACATCAGAACCAGCTTTTATATATTCAATCTGCAGCTTCTTTAAAATATCTCTATTATCAAGAATCCATTGCTCTGGGCATACACCAGTTGGCATACCATATTTTTGCAAATTAGAACCAGTTGCACCATCCAATATAAGTTTTCCACACCTAAGTCTGTTTGAAAAATCCTTTTTAGTCATAATATTCTCCGCTCTTCATCTTGCTATATTTTGATATTGTACTTAAGAATTATAGCACAATAGTCAGAAATATCTAGAGGGTTATATGTGAAATTTGTCTTTAAAACTGAAATTTTAATTAAAATAAAGTTTACATTTTAGCACTTTTGTTATATTATATGTCCGAAAGAAAACTGTATCAAGTGTTCTTAGGTGGTATTATTTTTTATAAATAAAAATACGGAGGATAATAAAATGTTGCATCTATTGTTAGTTATTATTTATCTGGCTTTTATAAGTCTAGGGCTTCCAGATTCTCTTTTAGGCTCCGCATGGCCAGTAATGTATCAGGAATTTTGTGTACCTGTTTCTTATGCAGGAGGAATTTCTATGATTATTGCTGTTGGAACAATTATTTCTAGCTTGCAAAGTGACAGATTAACAAAAAAATTTGGAACAGGAAAAGTTACTGCTGTTAGTGTGCTTTTAACTGCAGTAGCACTGTTTGGATTTTCAATAAGTCATACATATGTTGCACTATGTTTATGGGCAATTCCTTATGGTTTAGGAGCTGGGAGTGTTGATGCTTCATTAAATAATTATGTTGCACTTCACTATGCGAGCAGGCATATGAGCTGGCTTCATTGTATGTGGGGAATTGGGGCTTCAGTTGGTCCATATGTTATGGGTTATGCACTTACACATGGTAAAGGCTGGAGTATTGGCTATCGATATATTGCGATTATACAAACTGTTTTAACTGTTATTTTGTTTTTAAGTCTGTCATTGTGGCATAGACAAAAGACAAATAGCACAAAGGAATCTAGCGAAAAAAGCAGCAAACCACTTTCCTTACAACAAATTATTAAAATTTCAGGGGCAAAAGAAATTATGGTAACGTTTTTTTGTTACTGCGCTCTTGAACAGACAACAGGATTGTGGGCAAGCAGTTACCTTGTACTACAGCGTGGACTGACAGTAGAAACTGCTGCTGGTTTTGCAAGTCTGTTTTTTGTTGGAATTACGGCTGGAAGAGCTGTCAGTGGTTTTTTAACAATAAAATTTAATGATGCACAAATGATACATCTTGGGCAGGGAATTATAATGTGCGGAATTGTATGTTTACTTTTACCATTTAGAAGTACAGGTGTTTTACTTGGCTTAGTTTTGGTCGGAATAGGATGTGCTCCCATCTATCCTTCAATTATACACTCCACTCCACAACATTTTGGAGCAGATAAATCGCAGGCTATGATTGGTGTACAAATGGCATCTGCTTATGTTGGAACCTGTTTAATGCCACCAGTGTTTGGCTTTATTGCAAATCATATAAATATTTCCTTGTTTCCAGCTTATCTATTAGCAATATTAGCCCTTATGGTTATTATGTATGAAAAAATGTTACTGAAAGTAAAGATAGATAAAAAACAATAAACTACCACAGAC
>CANOID010000129.1 GCA_947565985.1 uncultured Lachnoclostridium sp. | reverse complement strand
ATTTGGGATATATAAACTAAAAGCAATCAATTCAAGCATATTGCAAGAATATGCTTGAATTGATTGCTTTTAGTTTATATATCCCAAATCTTGGCTTTAG
This sequence comes from uncultured Lachnoclostridium sp., assembly GCA_947565985.1. GTDB lineage: Bacteria > Bacillota > Clostridia > Lachnospirales > Lachnospiraceae > Butyribacter. The sequence goes on along the minus strand of CANOID010000129.1, from coordinate 5,471 downwards.
GTGTCCTTCAATAATACGTAGATAGCCAATCTGTGTATTATATTTAAGATTTGGTTTGCAAGACAACTCATACCACTGGTCTAGGTAATCAGCAACAGTGATTTCAGATGCTTCAAAAACGTTTCCAGCATTATTGTATTCGTTGATTGCTGCCGCAAGAGCTGCTTCTGCTTCTTTCTTGGTGCGAAAACCGCCTTTTTCTTTTTTCTTTCTTTTTCCGTCTACTTTTCCAAGGTCAAAATAGTAAGACCATGTAGACCCTCTTTTTCTTGTTCCCCCATTCATAAAAATCAGTCCCTTCTTTATTGAAATTTAGACCCCCAGTCATCACAGTAGCTGGGGGTTATAAAAAATGTAAGTTTTTTTATAACAAATCGTCATCAATTAGTTTTCTTTGCGAATCTTCTCAATTTCTTCTACCGAAAGACCAGTACCTTTAGAAATAATATCAGACGATAAACCTAATTCAATAAGGTTTTTAACAGTGTTGTATTTTTCCTCTTTTCTACACTTTTCAGTGCCACGTTCCTCTGCTTCAAACATCATCTGATTATGGTCTCTTATAGCTTTTTCTCTTGCTTCGTACTCAAGACGTTTTTGCTTATCTTGACTAATCACTTGAAGCTGTTCATAAGCACTTTGGTTATTATCAAATAGAATCACAGTTCATTGGCTCTGTTTCATTTCATAAGGTTTTAAGGCGAACGCCCACCATATAAAAAAATGGCGTGTGGTGGGCGGTATTGCCCAATATCATTAATTTAATGATACAAAAAGCTACACAATATATCACCAATATGGTAATATATACATTAAAAGGTTTGATGAGGTAAAGATAATGGCTACAGAAATACGATGGACAAAATATTTATGGATGAGTCTGCTCTCGTTTGGAGCATTTATGCTTGAATATCTGTCAATATTTGTAATCGAATTCATATTGCTACATGTAGATATATGGAATTATACACCACGCCAAAGAAGCATTCATTGTATCATAATGGTTTTTATATGGGCAATTTTCATTAAGATAATTTTGTTTTTTTCCAAAAAATATTATCATTTTCCAAAAAGAGAAAACAAAGAGAATACGATTTATTTGAAAAGTTGGGTAGTAACATTTGTTTGTTTCATTGGCTGTAAAATTATTACTTTTATTGATTGGCATACCTTAAAGGTAATTGGAGAAGTTCAGGATAAAAATGTATTCCAATTCTGTACACAATATTTATACTATATATTTGAAATGATGCTTGTTATCTTAATCATTATATATGGACAAAAGGCAATTGAAACTTTTAAAAAAAAAGAAAGTTCAATTCCTTTCGGTGGTATTATATTGGCAATGACATGGGGACTGTGGCATTTTATGTCAAGAGGGGTGGGACTTGAAATATGGAATGGAATTTCTACTATAATATTTTCTGTTCTTTGTGGTGTAATGTATTTAAAATTAAACAGGAGATATTTGTATAGCTATCTTTTTATCGCTATGGGCTATTTATTATAAATTCCAATTGCATAAAATCGCTATGTCACAATATTGGCAGGGCATCAACGATTTTATTCAATTCCAATTTTTAAGAATGATGAGGCAAATTTAATAATTGGTATTTATTTAGGTGGAACAGGAAATACAAAACATTATAAGGTAAAGGTGGTTATTCTTATTTAGCAAGCGATAAACAGAGACAGTATGTCTTAAAACAAATGCATCACAAGCCGTGTGGTTATTATAAATTTGGAAATAAAATTCAGGCTGAAATAAATGATTATAACAGGCTGAAAAAAATTGATATCAGAATCCCCGAAATGATAGACATGGATGTAGAGAATGAAAGGGTTTTGAAAGAATATATTGAGGGCAATACCATATTTGAGCCTATAAAATCTGATTGTATGAAAAACGAATACGTGGAACAAGTAAAGGCTATGTGTGATTTGCTCTATCTGGCGAATACAAATATTGATTATTTTCCTACAAATTTTGTGGTGCAGAATGAATTGATATATTATATAGATTTTGAAATAAGGCTATCGCAATCCCACTGGCTTTAGACGGTGGGTTGAGGTAGCCTTATTTCAAAAAGCAATAGTAAACAGTAATTTTAAAGAAAGAACAACATTCTCTTTAAGATGTTTTCACAAAGGAGTAAATATGCTCTTTTTTAACCAGCAATAAATTTCAACTTTTTTTATTTGTGTTATTGAAATTTATTAGCTGGACTTTTTATTATTGTTGTAGTTTATTATATCGTGGATATCGGGATTGCTGTCGTTGATTCATGGTCTATTTCTTTGTTATCAAACCTGTTACCACGTTCTCTTGGTTTGCCGCCCATATTGCCAGAGCCTTTGCCCATGCCTCTACCAGAACCATAGATTAGGTCATCCATCGTTACATTCTGAGAGGTATTGCCAACAGACACTGTATAGGATTCTCCTTGCTTAATGTCTGAACAGCTAATTACTACACAAGTAAATGCTTTATCAGCAGTCCAGTTAAGCAGTTCTTTACCACTTATATCTTGCAGGATAATATTATCGTTTTCAGAACCAGATATATTGACCATCATTGAACCTTGTGTTGAGGATTCACCAAAGTTCTGCGTCATGCCAGAAGAAGAAGCTGCTATGAAAATACCACCAGAAATACTCGCTTCTCCGTTATAATCCAAAGCACCATTACCATCATCGGTAGGACCAGAAACATAGGTTTTGCCGCCAGTTATAATTAAATCACCATTAGAATCCACACCATCACCAGAAGCATTGATATGAATTGTGCCACCAGAGATTGTAATGGTGTTATCAGATGCAGCATCAAAACCACTTTTTTGATATCTGTCAAATCCACCGTTACCACTCTGATCATTTCCACCTGCAGCATTTAAACCATCATCATTGGCAACTAGATCAATGATACCACCAGAGATGGTAATATTCTTCCCTTCAATTCCTTCATAGGATTTTGTAATAGTGATAGTGCCATCTGCCACCATTATAGTTTCGTCAGCATGAAGTCCGTCATCACCTGTGGACAGTTCGAATGTTCCATCATTAACCGTAAGGTTTCCGTTGGAATGAAGTGTATCATCTGCAGAATCGATTATAAAATTGCCACTGTTAAGCAAAAGGCTACCAGATGCTTTGATGCCCTTCATACTAACAGCCTCTTCGGTTGTTTCAGTATCTTGTGTTTTACTAGGTATTTTATCTGAACGTTGCCAATTCCAATTTCTGTTAGCATCGAAGGTTACAGTTTCACTGCCGCCACCTGTTTTGATGGTAAAACTGCCATCATCAATCTGTACCACACTTGATGCACTGATTCCGTCGCCGTCAGTGGTAATGTTATATATGCCATTTGCAAGATAAACAAATCCTAAAGAAGTGTCGCTCGTATCTTCGGAATGAATTCCGTCTTTTCCCGCTGTAATTGAAAAGGTTCCATCAGCAATACGGACGCTTTCTTTGCCACACAAACCCTGATTGGCAGATGTGATTATATATTCACCGCTGGTAACAACCAAATCATCCTTGGCTACAATGCCATGACCAGCAGGAGAGACAATTGTGAGAGTACCCTTTCCATTAATGGTCAAGTCATCCTTAGAGAAAATAGCAGCATCAATGTTGTTGTCATCAATAGCTGTGAATTTACCGCCATTTGAAAGACTGTTCTTGGAGTCCTGTATTTGAGTTAGAAACACTTTTTCCGCTTGGGCAACATAAATCGCTGCTGAAGTATCATTGTTTATGGTAACACCGTCTAAAACCAATTGTATTTTATCTGTATTCTTTGCATTTATGATAATCATGCCGTTATCTAGTGTGCCAGATAGAATATAAGTGCCTTCGTCAGAAATTGTCACAGCAGACCCAGAAACAGTCACAGCATCAGAACTGCAATCTACACTGTTTTTGTTCAGGGTAATTATTGCACTTGTATTTTTATCATAACTTGTTTCATAATCGCGACTGGTAAACATTTCTGATATGTCCAATACCGTTTGTGAAACAGAATTATTCGATGGCTGATTGCTACTCTGTGTTTCCGAAGAAGATTGTGTACTATTTTTTCCTGTATTGGGTTGCTGAGCACACCCTGATAAAAGCAGAAGTGCCAACAACATTGCCAAAAAACGTGTTTTCTTTTTCATGATTTACCATCCTTTCTTACAAACCTGCGGGAGTTGTTTCCTGATTGGAAATACTGATTTCCAAGTTCCCATTACGGCAACGCAGATTGTCAATCAATTCTTTTTCTGTTTTTGGGTTGCGTAGTGTAATATTGTATGTGAGTTTAAAAAGACTTCCCATATTTGTTGTTTTAACATTCGTAAGTTCGCAGGCAGTGGTATACTGAGAGAAGAGATCCTCAAAAATGCCTGTATAATCTAAATCTTCTGGAATAGTGATATGCAATGTTTTGTATTTACCATTATGGTCCAAAATTCCAAAATCGATGCAATTATAAAGCACCAAAACACTACCAAGAATTATGGAAAAAAGGAAGGCAAACGCCAAATAACCCATACCAGAGATAAGACCTGCTCCCATTGCAAGAAACAGTACTCCGATTTCTTTTGCTGTACCCGGCACGGAGCGAAAACGCACAAGACTGAATGCACCAGCTACTGCAACACCTGTGCCTACATTGCCATTAACCATCATAATTATTACACAGACCACAGCAGGGAGCATGGCAAGAGTTGCAACAAAGCTTTTGGTATATCGGGTACGAACCATATAAGCAGTGGCTAAAATTAAGCCGATAAGCAAAGAGCAGGCAATACAAATTAAAAAATCTGATACAGAGATTACACTGGTCATTTCTGTATCAAAAATTCCTCTGAAAATTGAATTAAGCATATAATTTTCCTCCTAAAGATTGAGATTGCATCATTTGATATGCTATGCCGTACTTTGAAAAAGAAGTTTTCTGGATATTTTGTTGGTTCAAGAAATGACTCATCCATAGAGGAATACCACCGAAGGTCTTGAGTTCCATTAAAATCTGGTTCTTGTTCAAAATGGGTGTTCCATAAACTTCAGATTCCAACGAAAGGTCATTTTTACGATATAGAATGTTTTCATCAAAAGTAATGCGAAAATCATCGTCTTCCAGAGAATAAAATGCCTCTCGTTTATAGCTGAGGAAGACTGCTGGATGCAACGTTTTATAAAACTCCAAGAAATAGTCAATCTCCCTAGATATCTGGTTTTGTTGGGTGCATTGACTCTGACCACTGAGCCAACAGACCACCTGTTGTTCTGGCAGTGCTATTCGCCTTTTATATACTACCGATTTATATTTCTTTTTTAATTCTACAAACACATCACTCTTAAGACTGGCTTTAACATAACTTCGAACTCGTAACTTTTCTTTATAAGTTGGTTTCTCAAGAGATTGACGGATTAACCGGTAGGTATCCGTGTCATAGTAAATATTGCGAATAATAGAGTGA
>CANOID010000128.1 GCA_947565985.1 uncultured Lachnoclostridium sp. | reverse complement strand
TAGTATCAAGACCTTGGAGAGGGTCTATAAACACTACTACTATATAATACGAGTAGAGGTAAAACTAATGGCGGAGAAAAAGAATATTTTAACATATGAAGGTCTTAAAGCATTAGAAGATGAACTGCAAGACTTAAAGTTAAACAGACGGCAGCAGGTTGCCATAAAAATAAAAGAAGCAAGAGAGCAGGGAGATTTATCAGAAAATGCAGAGTATGATGCTGCTAAGGATGAACAGCGTGATATTGAGCTGCGTATTGAAGAGATTGATAAAATTCTTAAAAATGCAGAAGTCATTGATGAAGAAGATGTAGATATGGACGCTATTAGCGTAGGCTGTACAGTCTTATTAAAAGACATTGAATTTGACGAAGAAATGGAATACAAAATTGTAGGTTCAACAGAAGCTGACTGTTTAAATGGAAAAATTTCTAATGAATCTCCTGTAGGAGTAGCACTTATCGGCTCTAAAGAGGGAGACAAAATTGAAATAGAGTCACCTACAGGCGAAATGATTAAATATGAAATACTTAGTATAAAGAGAACAGGAATAGTAAATTAAGAAAGGGGTATTAACAGTGTCAGGACAACAGAAAAAACCACAAGGACAAGAGGACATTAGTTCACTTTTAAAAGTCAGAAGAGAGAAACTTGAAAATTTGCAAAGTGATGGCAAAAATCCTTTTGAAATCACAAAATATGATGTATCTATCCATTCACAGGATATTAAAGACAGATATGATGAACTTGAAGGAAAAGAAGTATCTATAGCAGGGCGTATGATGTTTAAACGTGTAATGGGAAAAGCATCATTTTGTAATATCCAAGACCTTAATGGTAGCATTCAGTCATATGTAGCAAGAGATGACATAGGGGAAGAAAGCTATAAGGACTTTAAAAAGTATGATATTGGTGACATTCTTGGAATAAAAGGATTTGTATTTAAGACAAAGACAGGTGAAATTTCTGTGCACGCGAAGGAAGTAACACTTCTTTCAAAAAGTTTACAGATACTTCCAGAAAAGCATCATGGGCTTACTGATACAGATATAAGATACCGACAGAGATATGTAGACCTTATAATGAATTCAGATGTAAAAGAAACGTTTATAAAGCGTTCAAAAGTAATCAGTAGTATACGCAGATATCTTGATGCTGATGGGTTTATGGAAGTTGAAACTCCAATGCTTGTAAGCAATGCTGGAGGAGCTGCAGCAAGACCTTTTGACACACATTTTAATGCACTGGATGAAGACCTACATCTACGAATATCACTTGAATTATATCTTAAGCGTCTTATTGTAGGTGGTCTTGAAAAGGTATATGAAATAGGACGTGTATTTCGAAATGAAGGTCTTGATACAAGACATAATCCTGAGTTTACACTTATGGAACTTTACCAAGCATACACAGATTATCATGGCATGATGGACCTTACAGAGAACTTGTATCGTCATGTAGCAAAGGAAGTAACAGGTTCAGAGGTCTTAAAATATGGTGAACATACAATTGACTTATCAAAGCCATTTGAACGTATTACAATGCTTGATGCAGTTAAAAAATATTCTGGTGTTGACTTTAATGAAATAAAATCGGTAGATGATGCAAAGAAGGCAGCAGATGAACATCATATACAATATGAAGAAAGGCATGGAAAAGGTGACATCCTTAATTTGTTCTTTGAAGAATATGTAGAAGACCATCTAATTCAGCCTACATTTGTAATGGACCATCCAGTAGAAATATCTCCGCTTACAAAGAAAAAGCCAGACAATCCAGATTATGTAGAACGTTTTGAATTCTTTATAAATGGATGGGAAATGGCAAATGCTTATTCAGAGTTAAATGATCCAATCGACCAGCGTGAGCGTTTTGAAGCACAAGAAGCAGCATTTGCGGCAGGCAATGAAGAAGCTAATCATACAGATGAAGACTTTTTAAATGCGTTAAGTATCGGTATGCCCCCAACAGGTGGAATTGGTTTTGGCATTGACAGAATGGTTATGATAATGACTGATTCACCAGCAATAAGAGATGTGCTTTTATTCCCGACAATGAAGTCGTTGGACAAATAAAATCCAGTAAAATCAAGGGTTTCAGGGATTTAAGCCAAGTTCACTAACATACTTGCTAACATAAATTTTGGTTAGACAGTACCCGATAATACCCAAAAAGTGTCAAATAGCTATTTCCGAGTTCAACAAAATAATTCGTACTAAGAGGGACATTTTCTAAGAGAAATCTAAGAAGGTGTCCTTTTTTGTTATGGTCAAAAAAATCAGAATGGAGGAAAGCATTATGACAAACACAGCGTTAAGAGCAGGGGCGCAGAGCGCCAATAACACACACATGGTTTTTGCAAATGAAGAACATGAGAAGTTTTATTTTGAGAAACTGGAACAGGCGAGGTATCAGGACTGTTATCACAAGGCATTGGTTTACATTCTTGGTATTTCAGAGAACACAAGAAAGTATTTTAGCCAGATTTATGACATCAGGTCTGGTTGTATCAAAACAGAATGTCTGCGTCAGGAATGGCAGACAAGCAGCAGTGTACGGGTGGTAAGGCTTGCCTTTAACCTTTACACAAACGGAACACCAGGCATTTATAATTATGAGAGCAGGGACGAGCAGATAAGTGAGTGTAGAGAGTATTCAGTAAGTGATATTTTCTGTTGTGATTATGCAAGGTATTTCTGGCAGGGCATCCGACTCCGCTATCCAGAATACTGTCAAAAGCAAAAGCCCATAGAAGAAATCCTTACAGATGTTAGATAACAAGCAGAGATTTGATTCTTGTAGCAGTCGCCTAATGGATGTGTTTGTATATCCGCCTGGTTCGTTGCTTGCAGAAATGGAGAGGAAACGTGCTGAAAATTCGACTGATGGGAACAAAGAATGATATTAAATGGTTTGAGAAAATTCTGAAAAGACAGCCAAAGGTGACTGTGATGGAAATTTCCGAATTGTACCATAACAAAGGTACAAACAGGTATTACTGGGCTTATGTGGAAGTGCAGAAAGCTAATGTAAAAGAAAAATCGAACTGATACGGAGGGAAAGACCATGTGTAAAATTATAGCAATTGCAAATCAAAAAGGCGGTGTCGGCAAAACAACCACTACAAGCAATTTAGGAGTTGGGCTGGCAAGGCAGGGAAAGAAAGTTTTAGTGATAGATGCGGACGTACAAGGAAGTTTGACTGCAAGTCTTGGCTTTGCAGAGCCAGACAAGCTGGAAGTCACTCTTGCGAACGTAATGGAAAAGATTATTAATGACGAAGAAATAGAGCCAGGTTATGGTATCTTAAAGCATGAGGAAGGCATTGACTTGATGCCAGGGAATATTGAACTGTCTGGATTGGAAGTATCGCTTGTAAATGTAATGAGCAGGGAAATTATGATGCGTTCTTATGTGGATAGGATAAAAGAACAGTATGATTATATTTTGATTGATTGTATGCCTTCTCTTGGCATGGTTACTATCAATGCCTTTGCGTGTGCAGACAGTATCTTGATACCTGTCCAGGCAGCATACTTGCCTGTGAAGGGACTGGAACAGCTTATCAAGACCATAGGAAAGGTAAAGCGTCAGATTAACCAGAAATTAGAGATTGAAGGCATACTTCTTACCATGGTAGACAGCCGCACAAATTATGCAAGGGATATTACTGCATTGCTTATTGAAAATTATGGAAAAAATGTAAGGATATTTGAAAACAGTATACCGATGTCAGTCAGAGCGGCAGAAACTTCCGCAGAGGGCATCAGCATTTACCAGCATGACCCGAAAGGCAAGGTTGCAATGGCATACCAGTCCTTGACAAAGGAGGTGCTTGGAAATGGCAGGTAAGAAAGGAAGTGCATCTAAAGTTAAGCTGAATCGTTTTGATGATTTATTTGGTAGTGTGGAAAAAGAAGCAAAAGAGCAGATTACCTATGTAAAGCTGACAGATTTGTATGCTTTTCAGGGACACCCTTTTCGTGTGCTTGATGATGAAAAAATGGAAGAAACAAAAGAAAGTATCAGTAAATATGGTGTGCTTGTGCCAGGAATTGTAAGACCAAGAGAAGGGGGCGGCTATGAAATCATAGCAGGACACCGAAGAAAAAGAGGTTCGGAACTGGCAGGACTGGATACAATGCCTATAATAGTAAGGAATTATACCGATGACGAAGCTACGATTATTATGGTGGATTCTAATATCCAACGAGAAGATATCCTGCCAAGTGAGAAAGCAAAAGCATATGCTATGAAGTACGAGGCAATGAAGCATCAGGGCAGCAAGGGAGGCAGCACTCTGGACGAAGTAGGAGAAGCCGCAGGAGAAAGCGGAAAGACGGTGCAAAGATATGTATGGCTTTCCCGACTCTCGGATGAGCTGCTTGCTATGGTAGATACAAAAAAAATAGGAATATCACAGGGAGTGGATATTTCCTTTCTGTCAAAAAAACAGCAACAATATGTAAAGATGATTCTTCAAGAAACAGGTGCAGCGGTTTCCCATGCACAGGCAGCAAAACTGAAGGAGTATGGAAAAAGCGGTGAATTGACACTGGCAATGGTGCGGCTGATATTATCAGAGGAAAAACCAAAAGAGAGAAAAGTAACCATTAAAAGCGATAGAATTAACCAGTATTTTTCAGAGGACTATTCCAGTGATGACATAGAGGACATCATTATCCAGCTTTTGAAAGAATGGAAAGAGAAACAGTAAGGAGGACGGTAACATGGGTGAATCATTAAAATTTGATTATTATTATGGTGTAGAAGCAGAGCAGTTTTCCTTTTACCGGGTTCCTCGCCTGCTGATAAAGGACGAGCGTTTCAAGGGGCTTAGCAGTGATACGAAACTCCTTTATGGATTGATGCTGGACAGAATGGCATTATCTATGAAAAATGGGTGGCTGGACGATGAAAACCGGGCATATATTATTTATGCTGTGGAAAATATTATGGAGGACTTAGGCTGTTCAAAACCTACCTGCATAAAGATTATGAAAGAGCTTGATACAGAGAATGGAATTGGATTGATTGAGAGAAAACGCAGGGGACTTGGAAAACAAGATATCATTTATGTGAAAAATTTTGCTTCTGTACCAGAAAAAGAAAACACAACAGAGTCTGAAAATGCTGACGATTCCACAGAAGTAAAAAATCTTTACTTCAAGAGGGAAGAAAATTTTACTTCTGGAAGTAAAGAAAATGAACTTCAAGAGGTAAAAGAATTTGCCCCTAATTATAATAATATTAATTACACTAATACGAATTATAACAATATGAATTATACTGATGTGGGTGATACCAATCCTATCTATCAATCAGAGGGGAATGCAGATAATATACCAGTACAAAGAAAAGATGATACGATGGATAGGATGGATGTGATGGAGGAAACAAATGCATATAGGAAACTGATTCGTGATAATATTGCATATGAGCATCACATGAAATATGACCAGTATAGTGACAGGGATATCTATGAGGAAATCTACGAAACTATCTGTGATGTGGTATGTGTAAAAAGAAAAACAATCCGTATTAATGGGGAAGATTACCCATAAGTGCGAACTTAAGCAAGCAATCCTGGTAAAATTGCTATATGAAATTC
>CANOID010000127.1 GCA_947565985.1 uncultured Lachnoclostridium sp. | reverse complement strand
AGTTACTATTTCTAGCAACTTAGTCTGGTGAACTTTTAATGGAAGCCACAGACCTCTATGGTCTGTGGTAGTTCACTTATGTTTTAACATTGAGGCATAAACGCAGTTATTCATAAGCATTGCTATTGTCATAGGTCCTACACCGCCAGGTACAGGAGTAATTGCACACGCCTTTTCTTTAACAGATTCAAAGTCTACATCACCACAGAGTTTTCCATTCTCATCTCTGTCCATACCTACATCAATAACAGCAGCACCTTCTTTAACATAATCTGCTGTTACAAACTTTGCTTTTCCTATTGCTACAATAAGAATATCTGCTCTTCTTGCCACTTCTTTTAAATCTGCTGTATGAGAATGACACACTGTAACTGTGCCATTCTCACGTAACAAAAGCATAGCCACAGGTTTTCCTACAATATTGCTTCTACCTATAACAACACACTCTTTGCCGTCTATATCTATATTATAACGCTTTAAAAGCTCTATAATTCCAGCGGGTGTACATGACACAAACCCCTTTTGTCCCATGCTAAGTGCACCCATACTGACAGGATGGAAACCATCCACATCTTTTTGAGGACTTATTGCCTGTATAACCTTGTCTTCATCAATATGTGCTGGAAGAGGAAGCTGTACAAGTATGCCATCCACATCTTCCCTGTCATTAAGAGAATGTACAAGTTTAAGCAGTTCTTCCTCTGTAGTTTCTTCTGGAATTTCATAAGCAAGCGAGCGTATGCCGGTATATTCACACGCTTTTTTCTTGTTGCCAACATATACAGTAGATGCAGGGTCATTACCTACTTGTATAACCGCAAGTGTTACATCTATACCTTTTTCTTTTAATGCTGCAACTTTTTCTTTTACTTCATCTTTTATATCCTTAGACACCTTTTTTCCGTCAATAATTTCTGCCATGTTTACCTCCATTTTAAACATTAAATATACTTCCTCCAACAAACTCACGCAAAAGTGAGTTTTTAGGTATATCTTCACTGTTTATGCCTATAAAATAATCAAGAAACTTTAAAAGTCTCTTTGCTTCTATATACTCTGGAATATCCTTTGGTATGCCAAATAGAAGCGGTTCTACATAGGTTTTTAATACTGCAAGTTCATAGATTAGTGCCGAATTAAACATAACGTCTGCCTCTTCCTGAAATGGAAATATATATTTGTCCTCTCCTTTTCGTACAGAAGGCCACATTGCTATAGTTCTTGCAGCCGGTATTCCCCTTATACGTGCATCACGTACCATTCTTCTAATAAGCCTTCCATCCGTAGTAGCTATCCGGTTATGTTCATCAATATTTAACTGTGTAAGGGCACTGATATATATTTTAAATTTGCTTTCTTTAGGAAGTGAATATGATAGTCTGTCATTAAGCCCATGTATACCTTCTATTACAAACAAATCACCATCCTCAAGTTTCATAAAATTACCCCTATATTCACGCTGTCCTTTAACAAAGTTAAATTCTGGCAGTTCCACCATGCCTCCATTTAAAAGTTGATTCATATCTCTGTTAAACAGTTCTACATCCACAGCCTCAAGGCATTCAAAGTCATAATTACCGTTTTCATCCTTTGGTGTATCTTCTCTGTTTTTAAAGTAATCGTCAAGTGAAATTCTGTGAGGTCTTATACCAAGAGTCTGCAACTGTATTGACAGTCTGTATGAGAATGATGTCTTTCCTGATGAGGAAGGTCCCGCTATCATTATAAATTTTTTACTGCTGTCCGAAGCTATGGCTTCTGCTATTCCTGCGATTTTCTTTTCCTGCAGTGCTTCTTGCACCAGTATAAGACTGGATGCTCCACCATGTGCAATAACATTATTTAATGCACCTACAGTGTCAGCTCCAACAACCTTTCCCCAGACGCTTGCCTCCTGAAGTGTTTTAAAAAGCTTTGGGCTTGGTTTAAACTGACCAACGACATCAGGCGTTCTTCTGTTTGGCATATTTATAACAAAACCCTTGTCATAAAGCTGCAATTTAAAGTACTTTAATATACCTGTGGATGGTGGCATATACCCATAATAGTAATCTTCAAAGCCGTTCAGCGTATAAATATTTACCTTGGACACACGTCTAAACTCTAAAAGCTGCATTTTATCATACATACCATAATCACCAAAAATGCTAATTGCATCTTCCGTATCAATGGAACGCTTTTCAAACGGTAGATTCTCTTCTACCAAAAACTGCATACGCTCTTGCACCTTTACAATAAGTTCTTCTGTAAGCTCTACTCCTTCTGTTTCACAGTAATAGCTATTGCCTATTGCATATTTTACAAATACATTTTTAAGCCTTTCTCCTGCTATATCATAAAATGCTTTAAGCATAAGCAGTGTTATTCCTCTTACATAAGTTTTATGACCACTGTCATATGATGTATCTAAAAAAACCACTTCGCAGTCTTGACTTACACGCTTATTTAACTCCATAAGCTTTCCGCCACATCTTGCAAGTATTATATCATATTGACATAACTCTTTATGCTCATTAGCAAGTTCTTTATATGTAATATTATCGTCATACTCCTTTGCTACTCCGTCTATTCTTACTTTAACCATCACTTCACCTCACTTTAAAATACAAATTCTGGTTAAATTATAAACTTATCTTTTTTATAAGATTTTCTACAGTGCTATATTCATCTTCAAGCATAGCTTTTCTTAATCTAGTTTCATCATTTCCAGAGCCATGTTCTTTAGCAAGTTTTTTAAGGACAGAGCTTGTACGCTCTTGTTCCTTAATAAGATATTCTTTTAAAATCGGGTTTTTATTTTTTATTAAAAATTCTCCATATATATAATCTGTTCTGTCTGCAAAATGCTGTGTGCCAACAACAGCTCTTATAACTACATAAAACTTTCCCTGTTCTTTAATCATATCTTCATTTTCTATCTTAAATCCATTATCATGCAGAAAATGACGTACAAGATAAATTTCTGACTGTGGTGAAAGCACGAGTTCTTTAATATTTTTTACGATATCAATACTTTCACTAAGTATTTTCACAATCAAAGCTCCACCCATTCCACTTATAAGAATTGTATCTGCCTCGCCATTTTTAAGTTTCTTAGCACCATCAGAAAGCCTTGTGGTAATATATGCCTCCATACTATATTGTAATATATGCTTATTTGCTCTTTCAAGTGGTCCCTTATTTATATCCATCGCAATTGCACCTTTTGCAAGTCCTTTTTCTACAAGATATATAGAAACAAACCCATGGTCGCATCCAATGTCTGCTACTATTCCGCCAGATTTTACATTAGAAGCAACACAGTAAAGCCTCTTTGAAAGTTTAATTTTACTCAAGGTAATCTTTAAGCTTGCGGCTACGACTAGGATGTCTTAACTTACGCAAGGCTTTAGCTTCAATCTGGCGGATACGCTCACGTGTTACTTTAAATTCCTTGCCTACTTCTTCCAGTGTTCTTGCACGCCCATCCTCAAGCCCAAAACGTAATTTTAACACTTTCTGTTCTCTTTCGGTAAGTGTCCTTAGTACCTCATCAAGCTGTTCTCTTAACAGTGTAAATGCTGCTGCCTCTGCTGGTACTGGTACATTGTCATCTTGTATAAAATCACCAAGATGGCTGTCTTCTTCTTCTCCTATAGGTGTCTCAAGCGAAACTGGCTCAAGGGAAATCTTCTGTATCTCACGTACTCTTTCAACTGGCATATTCATATACTTTGCTATTTCCTCTGGATATGGCTCGCGCCCAAGTTCTTGCAAAAGCTGACGTTGAACTCTTACAAATTTATTAATAGTCTCTACCATATGAACAGGTATACGTATAGTTCTTGCTTGGTCTGCTATGGCACGTGTAATCGCTTGGCGTATCCACCATGTAGCATAGGTGCTAAATTTATAACCTTTTTTATAGTCAAACTTTTCAACTGCCTTGATAAGCCCTAGGTTGCCCTCTTGTATAAGGTCAAGGAAAAGCATACCACGTCCTACATACCTTTTTGCTATGCTGACAACAAGACGTAAATTAGCTTCTGCAAGCTTTTTCTTAGCTTCCATATCGCCAGTCTCCATTTTCTTAGCAAGTTCTACCTCTTCCTCTGCCGAAAGTAGGGGTACCTTTCCAATCTCTTTTAAATACATACGTACAGGGTCTTCTATACTTACCCCATCAGGAATTGACAAATCAATGTTTTCAATTTCTTCTTCATCAGGAACTTCTCCACTTGCTTCCAGCTCAAGTATCATATCATCATCTGTATCTTTGTCATCAGATATTCTAAGTACATCTACGCCGCTTGCTTCCAAAAATTCTATAACCTTCTCTGTCTTTTCTTCATCAAGTTCCACATCTGCAAGAAAATTATTTATCTCTGCCAATTCAAGCACATTACGTTTGCTTTTTGCAAGCTCTTTAAGTGCTATAAGCTTCCTTTGAAATTTCTTTTTTTCATCTTCTGCTGTGTCTGCACTTTTCTTCTGGGCGTTTTTGGCAGTGTTAGGTTTTAATTTTTTCTTATCAGCAGCAGCCTTCTCTATTGTATTATTCTCTTTTTTATGAATATCTTTTGCTGGTTCTTTTTCTGTTGCCATAGTGTTCCTTCCTTTCTTATCCCTGTCCATATGCTATACTCTAACCATCTTTTAAATAAATATGCAGTTTTGCAGGTGTCTGCAATGCTTTCTTCTCTTGTATAAGGTTTTTTAGTTCATTTATATCAGTTAACTCTCTAGTACGTTTATCTATACTGTATTCTTTTATACGCACCACCACTTTATTTAATGCTTTTTCAAGTTCATCATGGTTCATATCTGCATCAAAATTTGTCTGAAACATATCTGCTACAAGATTTTGTACATCCGCTTCAGTGAAATAATTTATTATTTTTGCTGGCATTATGGTGTCTCCTAATTCAAGTTGTTTATACAACATCTGTGCCACCTGTTTGTATGGTTCTCCTAAGTAATCTTTGATATCTACAATATTTTTTATCTGTTTATACAGATAAGGTTTTTCTATCATTATAGAAAGCAAAAGTTTATATGAATAACCAATTCCCTTATCTTCTGTTTTTATACTGGATGTATTTTTTACATTTATTCTTGTATTGCTTCTGTCATTTTCAACAGGAAGAATATTTCCATAACGCACTACAAGGCTTTTTAAATCATCTCTTCTAAGAGAATACTTAGCTGCCACTGCTTCAAGGTAGTTCTCTCTTTGTATCTTGTCTTCAAAATCTAAAAGTTTTTTAGCCACAGCATGGTAAAACTTTGTATTTTGCTCTGGGTCATCTATATCATATTCCTTTCTTGCAATGCCTATTTCAAAGTAAAAACTGTTTTCTGCCTTGTCCATGCACTGCCTAAATGCATCCTCACCCATTTTTTTTATAAATTCGTCAGGGTCTTTGTAAGGGTCCATATGGATGATACGAGCATTAAGCCCTGCATCCCGAAGGATTGGTATTGCCCTGAGTGCTGCCTTTTTGCCCGCTGCATCGCTGTCATATGTAAGGAGTACCTCATCTGCATACCTTTTTATAATACTTGCTTGTTGTGTTGTAAATGCAGTGCCGAGTGAAGCCACTGCATTAGTAAAACCTGCTTGGTGTAAAGCAATCACATCCATATACCCTTCACACAGTATTATATTTTTATTCTTGCCAAGCTTGGCA
>CANOID010000126.1 GCA_947565985.1 uncultured Lachnoclostridium sp. | reverse complement strand
TGGAAGAAGATTTGATGGCAATGCTGTTATAAACCACTGTATTTTAAAAGAGATAACCGCTAGAAGCCAAGTAACACTTAATCTTATTTACAGTATGGAAGAAGTTACTAGTTCAGTTGAAGAAATATTTAAAGAATATATCGCATATAGAAAAGAATTAGTACACATTTCAGGAAGAAAACATAAAATGGCACGTATGCTTGTAAAAAGTGCGAATCAGTTTCTATCTGTTAGAAAGTCTACAAGTGGTACAACAATTTTAGCAGGTTTTCCGTTTTTTGAAGACTGGGGGCGTGACACAATGATTGCTCTGGCAGGATGCTGTATTTCTACAGGACAGTATGAAGCTACAAAAAGTGTTTTGCGTACCTTTGCAATGTACTGCAAGGATGGGCTTATGCCAAATCTTTTTCCAGAGGGAAAAAATGAACCACAATACAATACTGCAGATGCTTCACTGCTATTTTTCCATGCTGTATATCTGTATTATAACAATACAGATGATATAAAATTTGTAAATGAAATGTGGCCTGTGATGAAAGATATTATAGAGTGGTATAAAAAAGGAACTGCTTATAGAATACATATGGATAGTGATGGGCTGATATTTGCAGGAGAAAAACTAGCACAAGTCACTTGGATGGATGTTAGAGTGGGCGATATACTTCCTACTCCACGACATGGAAAACCTGTAGAAATTAATGCATACTGGTATAATGCACTATGTATAATGGATATATTTGCCAAACTGCTAAATAAACAGGAAAACTACAATATCTTGGCAGAAAAAGTAAAGAAAAGTTTTCAGGAAAAATTCTGGAATAGTCAAAAGGGTTGTCTGAAAGATGTACTGTCTGATACATATGCAGATGAACAAATACGCTGTAATCAAATATGGGCTGTTTCTATGCCATTTTCTCTATTAAGCGAAGAACAGGAGAGACAAGTTGTAGATGTTGTATTTGAGAAATTGTATACTCCTTATGGGTTGCGTACTTTGGAGAAATCTGATATAGAATTTCATGGCACTTATGGCGGAGAACAAATAGAGCGTGACCTTGCATATCATCAAGGGACTGTCTGGGTATTTCCACTTGGTGCGTATTACTTATCATATTTAAAGACTAGAAAGTATTCTAAAGAGGCTATGGACAAAGTAGAAGACCAGCTTGAAATGTTAGAAAGTGCTATGAGATATGGCTGTGTTGGACAGTTGCCAGAAATTTATGATGGAGAAAATCCATCTATTTCCAAGGGATGTTTTGCCCAAGCTTGGTCTGTAGGAGAAATATTAAGGGTGTACCATATACTAGAAGAAAAACAGCACAACAATTTTTAGAACAGGAGAGTATTTTATGTACAAGAATTATATTTTTGACTTATATGGGACATTAGTTGATATTAGTACAGATGAAGATAACAGTATAGTGTGGGAAAAGCTGTCGCTTTTTTATGGATACTATGGTGCTTTGTATCTTCCAGAAGAATTAAAAGAAGCTTATAATAGTCTTGTCACACCCAATTACAGCCATGAAGAAAACCCAGAGATACAAATTGAAACTGTATTTAAACGCCTATATTTAAATAAAGGTATACACCCAGATAACGAACTTGTGCTGCATACAGGTCAGTTTTTTAGAATACTTTCTACAAAATATATACGTCTTTATGATGGTATAGTTACAATGCTTGAAAAGCTTAACGCAAAAGGAAAGGGCGTTTATCTGCTGTCAAATGCACAGAAAATTTTTACTGTATACGAGCTTTCTATGCTTGATATTGAAAAATATTTTGATGGAATTTTAATTTCTTCTGACTATGGAATAAAAAAACCAGAGTGTGGCTTTTTTAAAATTCTTTTAAAAAAATATGGTTTAAAACCCGAAGAAAGTATTATGATTGGAAATGACAGTATTTGTGATATAGCTGGTGCAAAAAAAGCCGGTATAGATACTTATTATATCCATTCAAATATTTCACCAGAATATATAGGCGAAGTAGATGCAACATATGTACAAATGGAGATGGATATTAGTAAACTGTGTTACCGGCTTAAGATTTAGCAAATTTTTTTTACTTTGCTTGTAGAGCCACGTTCAATAAATTCTGCCCTAAGTAACAAAGAGCTTATAGATGTCTTATTAAGAAGGCTTGACAGGGCGTAATAACCACAGCGTCCTAGAGCATTGCGGTCTTGACGAATTGTTGTAAGCCCTGGCATAGTATAAGCACTAAATGGTGCATCATCGAACCCAATAATGCTAATATCATCTGGTACATTGTATTTTAATTGCATACAGTGCGTTATAACAGCATTGGCGAGGCTATCATGGCTGCACAGTATAGCAGTGACATGTTTCTTAAGAAGGACTGGCAGATATTTCTGCGTACATTCAGAAATAAAATAGGAACATCCAGTCAGACTTTTATCAATACAAAAACCATGTTTTTCCATGGAATGAAGATAGGCATTATAACGTGAAATAGTGACATGTGACTCTAAAGAACCGCCCAGATATCCTATAGTTTTATGACCAAGGCTTTTTAAGTGTGCGATTGCCATATCAAAACCTTCATCATTATTGACACCTACATAAGCGGTTCGTGGATTTTCTGGGATATAATTGTCATATAAGACGGCTGGTTTATTGGAAGATTTAAAATCTTTCATCCATGGGTCTATAAGTGAAAAACCTACAATAAAAGCACCTTGGTACTTATGTTCTAACATAAACATATCATACGATACCATCTTTTGCAGTTCTTCTGTCATATGGATGGTATCTACCTCCCAACCGGCAGGTACTGCAAGTTGTTTAAACCCAATAACAATCTCATATCCAAACCCCATAGGATTTTCATAATCCATATTTTCGACCAGAATACATAATTTTTTTGAGCTGTCTTTGCGTATTCTGTTTTTTTCATATCCTATCTCTACAGCAGTTTCCAGAATTCTTTTTTTCAGTGTTTCGCTTACATCAGCAGCATTGTTTAGTGCTTTTGAAACAGTGCTTTTTGAAACGCCTAATTTTACAGCTATATCATTAATAGTAGGCATAAAATTCCTCCTGGCAGTTTTAATATTAGTATGGCAACATTATACAAAATCTGTTACTATTTTTCCAGCATTAAATTAGATATCAGAACTTTTGCCGTCTGAATTGTTTTGGTGTCATATCAAATCTCTTTTTAAACAGACGATTAAAGTTTGACAAATTATCAAAGCCTGTTTTTTCTGATATTTGCAGAATAGTGTCATCTGTATTATCTCTAAGGGCTTTAGCAGCTTTGCCCAGCCGGTATTCAATTAAATAGCTAGTAAATCCTGTTCCAGTCACTTCTTTAAACCATCGCATAAAGTGGCTGGCACTGTATCCGCATTCATTAGCCATATCTGTTATAGTCAATTTTTTATCATAATCTGCCTCAATACGAGAGAGAATAAATTTAAGTTTTTCTAGGTTTTTATAATTTACCTGTTCGTTAAAATGACTATTTTTTCCATCATCTATCTGGACTAGTATGGAAAACAGTATCATCATGTGCCCCTTTACTCCTAATTCATATCCTTTATATTGTGCTGAACATAGATGGTCAGATGCATCTAAACATTTTGAAACAGAGTTGTACACTGGATGGTCTTTACAAATGTGAGTGGGAAAATGTATTTCTTCACTCAAAATTGGCTGAAGATACTTTTGACTGCAAAGGTCCACATTTCCACTGCCAAGAAAATTCATATCAAAAATAATATTTTCATATTCCATACGTGTTTTTTCTATGCTTCGTATACCATGTATATGCCCTGGCAGTATTAAAAAAATGTCACCAGTTTCTGCAATATAGGTTTTAAAGTCTGCCTGAACAATTCCTTTTCCACGTTTTATATAAATAATTTCCATGCTGTCTTGCCAGTGAAGAGGCACAAATGTAAAATCTGCTGGAATGGTGCAGGGGTAGATATTAAAAGCAAACATTGTATCAGAATGACGTTTAGTTTCATGGTAGGCTAGTTTCCATATATTTAACGTATTTTGAGTATTATTCACAATATCACCCTTTCTTACTTCGACAGTAATAAATGATAGTATTATACAATAATTTAATAGTATTATACAAGTATTTTCCATATTTTTATGATAAATATATCATATAACATATAACGTTACTTATTGGGAAAGGAGCTTTTAATATAATGAAAAATATTTTGACTAATGCTTGTAAAAAACAAATTGAAGAGTGTTCATATGAGGAATTGTACACTGCACTTTTTTCTATCGTGGAAGAAGAAAGTAAAAAACGTATTGTACCAGTAAAGGGACGCAAGCTTTACTACATTTCTGCAGAGTTTTTAATTGGAAAGTTACTTAGTAACAATCTTATAAATCTAGGTTTATATGATAATGTAAAATCATGTCTGGAAGCATCTGGAAAATCTATGTCTCTTTTAGAAGAGGTAGAGCCAGAACCAAGCCTTGGCAATGGTGGTCTTGGAAGGCTGGCATCTTGTTTCTTAGACTCTCTTGCTAGTTTAAATCTTCCGGGTGATGGTATTGGACTTCGATATCACTGTGGTCTGTTTCACCAGAGGTTCACAGAACAACTTCAAGACGAAACACCAGATTTTTGGCTTGGAGGAGATGAATGGGCTAAAAAGAGTGAAAAAACTTATACAGTATCTCTGGCTGGAAAAGACTATACAGCAAGACTTTATAAACTTGCTGTTACAGGATATGAAGGTCGAACCAATTATCTAAATCTTTTTGACCTAGATACAATCGATGAAACTATAATTGAAGAAGGAATTTCTTTTGATAAAACAGATATTGAAAAAAATCTCACACTATTTCTTTATCCAGATGATTCCGATGATGCAGGACGTATGCTTAGAATCTACCAGCAGTATCTTATGGTAAGTGCAGGTGCTCAGATGATTATTGAAGAATGTATAGAGCGTGGCAGCAATCTTCACAATCTCTATGACTATGCTGCTATTCAGATTAACGATACACATCCATCTATGGTAATTCCAGAGCTTATACGCCTTCTTATGGAAAAGGGTATTGATTTTGAGGAGGCAACAGAAATCGTTACAAAGGTGTGTGCATATACTAATCATACAATTCTTGCAGAGGCTTTAGAAAAATGGCCAAAACATTATCTTGATATGGTTGTTCCTCAGTTAATGCCAATTATTGAAAAATTAAATGCAGTTGTTGTGTCTAAGACACAGGATAGGTCTATTGATATTATTGATAACAACCAAATTGTTCATATGGCACATATGGATATACATTTTACACACAGCACAAATGGTGTTGCCGCACTTCATACAGAAATATTAAAGGATAGTGAATTAAACAACTTTTATAAACTATATCCTGAAAAGTTTAATAACAAGACCAATGGGATTACTTTCCGCCGTTGGCTTTTAAAGTGCAATCCAGAGTTGACAGAACTGATTGAAAGTCTGATTGGAGCTGATTTTAAAAAGGATGCGTCTGAGCTTGAGAAACTTATAAATTTTAAAGAGGATGAAAAGGTATTAAAGCGTCTTTCAGAAATTAAGCACAACAACAAAATTGCACTTGCAAAGTGGCTTGAAGAGACGCAAAATGTTACTGTAAATCCAGACAGTATGTTCCTTATGCAGTCTAAACGACTTCATGAATATAAACGTCAGCAGCTTAATCT
>CANOID010000125.1 GCA_947565985.1 uncultured Lachnoclostridium sp. | reverse complement strand
AATAAGCCTATTTGCTACTGGGTCATCAAAGTAAGCGTCCAAATCCACATTTGGATTACTTGGGTCAACTGGTGTAACTGGTCCTCTTGATGGTTCAGGGTCATCTGACGGAGTAGGAGCAGTTGATGGGTCAGGGTCACTTGATGGAGCTGGACTGCCTGATGAACTTGGATTACTTGACGAATTAGGGTTACCCGACGGGTTAGGGCTACCTGATGGATTCGGACTACCCGATGGGTTAGGACTGCTGCCCGGTTCACTGTCATTTACAATAACATTAAATGTTCCTATTTTCTTTCTTGTACTGTTCACAGTTGGAGCACTTGTAGCTCCATCTTTGTTTAATGAGATAGTTGTCACTGTCTCATAAACAGATATTTTTGTTTCGCCTACTTTTTTAGGTGTTGCCACAAGTACATCTTCGTCTTTATTTGCACCTTTTGAACCAACGCTACATATTTTTGAGTTTGCGGATGTATAATCATAAGTCGCCTTAACGTTTCTGTATTTAAAAGGATATCCCTCATAAGGACTTCCCTTTATAGACAATGTAAGTCCATTTTCTAATAATTCATCAAGTATCTGTGCCTGACTTACAGTTACATTTACTTTATCTTCTAAAGTTTTTGTTCTACCACTTTTAACCTCAGCAACAGTGACATCTGTAGTACCATATCCTATACCTTCAAGCTTTGTTGAGTTGTTCTTTACCTCTTCTGGTTTAAGGATTGTCTGGTCTGCTGGAGTAAGTTTGTAATGTGCTCCTGAAGTCTTGTTGTAAATTACAATGCCGTTGCCAACAGTAATTACTTCTCCAAATCCTATAGTAATTTCTTGGTCCAGTGATGATACGAATGTATCATTAGTAACAGTTACTTTTAATTTACCTATTGTATGTGTCTTTTTATTTGCCATTGTTTCCTGTACTGTGATGTCACAGGTCTGTGTAGTGCTTCCACTTCTGGCTGACGTAATCCTAGTATTTGAAGTGCTCACAAGACTTGAGTTACTTGATGTAAACTTGTATGTTGCACCAGTTTCTATATCATCAAGTAAATCATTATTGTTAATGCTCATATTGTATGCCATTTTTATTGCGTCTTTTTTTAAGGATGCACCTGTAACAGAAACTCCTATAGCACCAACAGGTCTTGTCTTTTCGTTGTATACCTCGTATATTGATATCGCTGCTCTGCCTGCTTTGGTAGCATGAATTATACCGTCAGAGCCGCCGTTTGCCACTTTTGTTGAAGAGCTTGAAATAATATATACAGCACCCGGGTTAGGAGTTTCAAGGTATTTCTTTGGCTCTAATGTATCTCCTGTCAGCATATCAAATGATTTATATGTATCATTTAATGAAGTTTTGTTGACATTTACTTTAAATGTTCCAACGGTATGAAGTTCACCGTCGTATTTGTATCTGACTTTAATAGATGCAGTACCATTGTCAAGCCCTGTTATTATTCCTTTAGAATTTACTTTTGCAACTTTGGTTTTATTTGACGTGTAAATATACGTCGCGTCTTTAATTTTGTTAGTTATAGGTATTGTATACTGGTCATTCACAAAAATAGTATTTTCAGTCTGCCTTAACGCCGTTTTTTCAGCAGCTTTAGATTCTGTATTGCTGGTTACAAAAATCACGCCTGACAAGAACATAAAGCCTAGAAAAAACATTTTTAATCTTGATTTGATTTTTTCATATTTCATAAATATCCTTCCTTTCTTAAAATTTTGATTTGATAATCTTGATAGTATCATTGCTTTTGCTTGCGTCAGAGCATACGGCAAATACAGTATCTTCTAAAGTGTGTGACCGTTCATACTGCATTATTGCTGCATTTATAGTAAATCTTTCCGTCTGCCTCTGCTGTATAAGGGCTATATACCTGTTTGCTGCAAGCATAGCCTGCTCACCTGTAGTTTCTACAAGCAGACATACTATCTGGTCATCGCCGAAGCGTCCTATAATGTCGTTAATTCTGGCGTTTGAACGTATAATGCTTGCACACTGGCACAAGCATTGTACCTCTTTTTCTGGGTTATCACAATTTATCTGTATTGCTATAAAAGACATCGGATTGTGATATCTTTTATGACGTTCAACCTCTTTAAAAGTATCGTCATAAAATCCCTTTTTGCTTAGTAATCCTGTCAGTGGATCGTTGCGCGAAACTGCATTTTTATACAAAGTCAAAGGGTCGTAATTTTGCCGTCTTTGTGCAAGAAGTTTAAATTTAAGAGTAGCCTTTTTTACTGAACGTGCACCTAGACATACTTTCCATGAATTTCCATCAAATACTACATATTTGTGTGCTGTGCTTTTATCTGTATTTGACGTATGCAGGTCTAAGTCATTTATAATAACTGCAAATTCTGCGACTTTTGGATAGACAGCATCTTGAATACGACATTTATTATACATTTTATAAGGCTGTATACGATAATCCTGCATCTCAAAACATGAGCTGACAGCCTCCCTCCACTCACTGAATTGTGAAAGAGTTATATGTGTCTGGTCTTCGATGGAAAGGCACGAATATGCATTTGCCCAGTTTCTATTTAACATTGCATGGAAAAACTGGTCTAATACATCTTTTGGAGATGCACTTAAAATACCACGATCTGAAAATGAAATGGAGGAAACATATGAAGACCTGTTTGTAAAGTGTGATAACCATTTTTTGTGGTATTCTGTACGGCTTGTACTATCACTAAGTATATGGTATGCTTCGTTTATCTCAAGCATACGTGCATCTTCATTCGGATTTCTGCTTGTATCTGGATGATACATTGTGCATAATTTACGATATGCTGCTTTTATGACTTCGGGTGAAGCATCATAGTGTACTTGTAATATATGGTAATAATCTTTAAATATTCCAGGTCTGATGTGTATCACTCCCTTCATCTGCCGATATCTGGTAAAAAAGGTATGATAACATCCAGTTTTTGCCATCATACCCTAAAAAAGCATCATAAATTTGTCATTCAACTTACTTTTAATTTAAATTTTTGAACAGCACGCTCATCATCCACGGGGATTTTCTGCATATATGCACCTAGTGCCGTCATCTTACCTTCAAAATTTTCATATCCACGCTCTATATAGTGGATGGAATCTATAGTTGTATAGCCATCTGCTACAAGACCAGCGATAACAAGTGCAGCACCAGCACGTAAATCAGGTGCAGTGATAGATGCA
Organism: uncultured Lachnoclostridium sp.; assembly: GCA_947565985.1. Taxonomy (GTDB): domain Bacteria; phylum Bacillota; class Clostridia; order Lachnospirales; family Lachnospiraceae; genus Butyribacter. Next base: position 2,519 of record CANOID010000125.1, on the reverse strand, counting down.
CCTGTAAGGCTATCAACGCCTTCAATAATGGCTACATTGCCTTCAACTTTTATAGACGTTCCCATACGAGATAATTCGTCAACATATTTGAATCTGTTTTCAAAAATACTTTCAGTAACCGTACTAGTTCCAGAAGACAGTGCAAGCAATGTTGCAATCTGTGGCTGCATATCAGTTGGAAACCCCGGGTATGGAAGTGTTTTTATCTGTGTGTGACAAAGTCTGCTATTAGAAGATACTCTTACAGCATCGTCAAATTCTTCAACAGAAACACCTATTTCAGTAAGTTTACCAGAAATTGCCTCTAAATGACGTGGAATAACATTTTTTATAAGGACATCTCCCTTTGTTGCAGCAGCAGCAACCATAAATGTACCTGCTTCAATCTGGTCAGGTATAATAGAATATTCACTTGAGTGAAGTCTTGACACACCACTAATACGTATCTTATCCGTTCCAGCTCCTTTGATATTAGCTCCCATGCTGTTTAAGAAACTAGCAACATCAACAATGTGTGGTTCTTTAGCAGCATTTTCAATAACTGTACGACCTTCTGCCATACATGCTGCAAGCATTATATTAATAGTTGCACCTACAGAAACGACATCAAGGTAGATGTGTTTTCCTACAAGCTTATCAGCAAATGTATTAATCATTCCATATTCAATATTTACAGTAGCACCTAACGCACGGAAGCCTTTAAGATGCTGGTCAATAGGACGGCTACCGATATCACATCCACCCGGAAGTGCTACATCTGCTTTGTTGTATTTTCCAAGTAAAGCTCCAAGAAGATAGTAAGAAGCACGTATTTTACGGATAGAATCATAATCAATCGTAACATCATTAATTGTGCTTCCGTTAATTTTTACCGTATGTGGATTTATGCGTTCAACAGTGGCTCCAATTCCCCTTATAGCTTCTAATAGTACATTTATGTCTCTTACATCAGGTAAGTTATCAATTAAAACTGTCTCATCTGTCATAATAGCAGCCGCAAGTATGCCAAGTGCGGCATTTTTTGCACCGCCAATTGTTACCTCTCCACAAAGAGGTGTGCCACCTTTTATTATATATTGATTTTCCATATTGTTGCACCTCATATATATATTCAAACGTAAGTAGTATATTCTGTTTATTAACAATTTTGTATTTTTAATCAGCATTATAAAAGTAATACTGATTAATATGTATTTTGCAAGTGTGCATAGTCTAACGCATAACATTATTATAAACAAATGATTAATTATGTCAACTTATTTTTTCCTGTTTTCAAAATAAACAAAAGAATCTATTGCGTCAAAGATGTCTTGAAAGGTGCTGCGCGGTGCTGCATCAATATATTTTTTTAATATTTTCTGCTCATCTTCACCATGATATCGCCCATAGAAGATATCAAAAAGATTATGACCGCGCACGTAAATTTTGATATTTTCAATATTGTCTTTAATATCCTGTTTGTTTCTTATTCGGATATTTAGCGTTCTTAACATTCTCTTGACACTGCTTAATTTAAAAAGGTAATCTTTATATTTTTTATACAGTATATTATAGAATTCTTCTTCATTTTTAATTACTCCAATTTCTGCCATTACAGCAGGATTAAGGAAATAATTTTCAAATGAGTAATATTTTAGTATAAGTACATTTCTTGGTTCTACTCTTGGAAGATTGCCAGGGTCTTCCTTAGAGCGTTGGCTGTAATAACTGCATAGTTGCCTTTTTAAGTGTTTAGGATTCTTGCCATCGCTGTCACGTATCATAAGAAACTGGTCCTTAAGATACAGTTTATTTATGTATTTTAGATTGGCATATGTTTTAATATTTGTACAGCTATTGACAGGAATTATTGTAATGCGTTGTAAATTTCCTTCACTATCATATATTTCAGAATAATATTTTTCTAATAAAAGCGGAAGCCTGTTGCTATCTTGCTTTCCTTCCACTATAAATACAAAGCTGACATTCATAAGGTCGTTGGCTGTATAACCTAAATCGTCCAAGATAATATCAATGTCGTTATTTTCTTTTACAACTGTATAATAGTCACTGTCAAGTATAACTTCTTTAATTTGCTTTGTTGAGAAATTAAAAATCATATTTGGCGAGTGTGTTGAAAAAATTACTTGGTTTTTTTTAGAAAGCCTGAACAATATTTCACTTGCAATTTTCTGTAACTGTGGATGCAGATAAATTTCAGGGTCTTCCATTAATATTATACATGGAAGCGTGCTGTCTTCTTCTACATACGTTTCAAGCAAAGAAAGTGCATAGATGCTTTTGAGTCCTTCACCTAGTATATTTATAGAACCAAGGAGACCTTTGCGTTCCATGCTGTACACTTGCGTATCGATTTTTAAAAGGTGGTCTATATCAAAATCCATAACGTATCGTATCTCTTGGGAAGGACTTCCATTAGCATGAAAATGTTCATTTACTTTATTAGCAAATTCTGCCAGCTTTGTATGGAAAAGTTTATATTGTAAAAGACGTGCAGTTTCAAAAAGGGTCAGTTCCTC
>CANOID010000124.1 GCA_947565985.1 uncultured Lachnoclostridium sp. | reverse complement strand
AAAACAGGACTTGCATTAGAACAGTTTGCAACGGAAAATATATAAAGGAGACAGTGAAATGCTTGAACAATTAAAAGAGGCAGTGTACAAGGCAAATATGGAATTGCCACGCCGTAATCTGGTAACTTATACATGGGGCAATGTCAGTGGAATTGACCGTGAAAAAGGGTTATTTGTTATAAAGCCTTCTGGTGTGGAGTATGATGAATTAACTCCACAGGATATGGTTGTCATTGATATGGATGGAAAAAAGGTAGAGGGAAATTTAAACCCATCTTCAGATACAAAAACGCACCTTGCACTTTATCGTGCATTTCCAAATATAGGTGGAGTTGTACACACACATAGCCCACACGCAGTTGCATGGGCACAGGCTGGCAGGGATATACCAGCTTATGGCACAACACACGCAGACTATTTCTATGGACCAGTTCCATGTACAAGAAACTTATCAGAAGAAGAAACAAATACAGACTATGAATGGAATACAGGTGCAGTAATTATAGAAACATTTAAGGAAAGAGACATTGAACCAGACCATGTACCAGCCGTTATATGCCACAGCCACGGACCATTTACATGGGGAAAAGATGCAGCAGAAGCAGTATACCATTCTGTAGTTTTAGAAGAGACTGCAAAAATGGCTCTCTATACAGAATCTATACGACATGATGCAGAATCAGCACCACAGTATATACTTGACAAACACTTCTTAAGAAAGCATGGTCCAGATGCTTATTATGGACAGAAAAAATAAAACATTGGATATTATGGATGAGGAGGGATGAACCTAATGAAAACTAAAATGTTGGCTCCGTCCCTTCTTGCAGCAGACTTTGCAAAACTCCATGAAGAAATTGGCACAGTGGAGAAAGCTGGTGTAAAGATGCTGCATATTGATGTAATGGACGGAACATTTGTACCAAATATTTCAATAGGACCACCAGTAATTGCTGCATTGCGACCGCTTAGCAGTTTGGTATTTGATGTTCATTTAATGGTAAATGAGCCAGACAGATATTTGTCGGCAATAGCAGAGTCAGGAGCAGATATACTTACAGTACACGCAGAAGCCTGCCCACATCTGTATCGCACAATTTCAAAAATTCGTCAGATGAAAAAGAAAGTGTGTGTTGCATTAAATCCAGCGACACCATTAAACGCACTTGATTATATTTTAGATGACCTTGATATGGTACTATTAATGACTGTAGAACCAGGATTTGGTGGTCAAAAATATATACCAGAAATGACAAGTAAAATTCGCAAGCTTGCATCTATGATTGTACAGTCTGGAAGTAAAGCACTTATTGAAGTGGATGGCGGAATAAGTCACCACAATGCAAAAGAAGCTATGGATGCAGGAGCAGATGTACTTGTTGCAGGTTCAGCAGTATTTGGCAAAGATATGGAAAAGAATATTATAGAGTTTAACAAGATTATGAGTAACGGGTAGAAAAGGAAGGAAAAAATATTATGAAATTTTTTGTAGACACAGCAATTGTAGAAGACATAAAAAAGGCAAATGATATGGGAGTTATCTGTGGTGTAACAACAAACCCATCCTTAATTGCAAAATCAGGAAGGGATTTTGCGGAAGTTATCAAAGAAATTACAAGTATTGTAGATGGACCGATAAGTGGTGAGGTGAAAGCTACTACACAAGATGCAGAGGGAATGATAGCAGAAGGTCGTGAAATAGCTAAAATCCATCCAAATATGGTTGTTAAGATTCCTATGACAGTAGAAGGACTAAAAGCTGTAAAACAACTTTCATCTGAAGGAGTAAAGACAAATGTCACTCTTATTTTCTCTGCAAATCAAGCATTGCTTGCGGCAAGGGCAGGAGCTACCTATGTTTCACCTTTCCTTGGAAGACTAGATGACGTTTCAATGCCCGGAGTTGATTTAATTAAGACAATTTCTGAAATATTTAACATTTATGATATTCAGACAGAGATTATTGCAGCATCTATAAGAAATCCTATTCATGTTATTGACTGTGCATTAGCAGGTGCTGATATTGCAACAGTTCCATACAATGTTATAGAACAGATGACTAAACATCCTATGACAGATATTGGTATAGAGAAATTTATTGCTGATAGTACAAACTAAACAACAAGTAAAAATTATAAATGTTGGTTTTATTGCAGCAGTATATTTTAACGAAATATTAGAATATTGAAATAATATTAGGAAGTTAATCAATTAATGGTTAACTTCCTATATTTTTACAGAGTATATTAATTATGAAATTTCTGTTTTACTATTAATTATTATAAATATTTTTTACAATTTTTTGAAGCAGGAAGCCCATTGGCTTTAGACAATGGGTAGTTCACCTTGGATTACATTGTGTTTCATATATGACATTGTGCATATTAAAATTCCAGAATATATCAATATCACAATTGTTGCCTATTTCTATTTTTTTAATAAAATTTTGTAATATAAGTTCTTCATTTCTATATTCTGTATTATTAGACAAATTTTCAAAAAAAATGTTCTGGTCGAAAATTTTACTATGTTGTTTAATATATTCTTCATTGATTTTTTTTAGACAAATATCATATAATACCTTTATCTGGATTTTCTTGACTTCACCATCACCACAGTGATTACAGCACAGGTATTCTTTTTTTCGTCTGCCTATACACAGTGCTTTATGGCAATTTTTACATTTAGTAATTCCATGAAATATATGTCGTTTTCCCTTTGGTTTACTTTTTAATGGATTGTGATGCGAATTAATAATATTAAACATTTCTTTGGAAACAATTCCTTTGTGACTGCCTTGACTGGTTTTCCAACAATCTTGTGGAAGCCGAAATGGATTTCCTGTTAGAGATGGGTTCATTTCGTATTTATGCCAGATATGTATTCCTATATAAAATGGATTACTAAGTATAGACCATATATAAGAAGAATCCCATGCTTTATATTTTCTTCCAGCAAAACAATTATGTTTATTTAATATATCTGCAATTTCACGGCAGTTGTATCTATTGTATGCTAACCAAAAAATTTTTTGCACTATTATAGCTTCATCTGGATTTACCTTTATTTCATTTGTATTTTGTATACTATATCCAAATGGAACATTAGCAATACTATAACTGCCAGCCTCCTTTTTTGCAGATAATACACTTTTAACCTTATTGGAAATGTCTCTACAATAGTATTCATTAAAAAGACTTTTAAATGAAGTGGTGAGATTATGAGAACTATTAATACTGTCAAAATTATCCACAACAGAAATAAACCTTATTGCTCTTGAAGGAAAGATTTTCTCAAGGAATTCTGACATTAAAATATGTTCCCTGCTAAATCGTGAAAAATCCTTGACAAGTACTGTGTTAATTTCACCAAGAATAATTTGGGCAATCATCTTTTTAAAAGCTGGGCGTTTATTTGCTAGGGTTAGATAACGATACCTTTTTGATGTGCGGTATCAACATCTAGCCCCGGCTTTTTCTTTAGACTACGATACTGTCTACGTCCGTGCCGATTTGCCGGAAATAAGATGTGTTTTTGATAGGTTCTTGTGTGTTGTCTACCTTACCGACAAAATTATAAAATATCTCAATCTTGCGGGTGTTGGTTTCCCTGTCCAGTTCATAAATCAATATGCGGTCAATAAATTCATGCACATTCTCATAGGTCAGCTCTTTAATCTGCGTGTACCCCTTTACCAACTGGACGAATTTCTTTACATCAGAGTTATGCTCTTTGGCGGTCTGTATCTGCTGTTCCAGTTCTGCAATCCGTTTTTTCAGCGTCTTTTTTTCTTCCTCATAGCCGGAAGTCATAAAGACAAACTGTTCATCAGAAAGTTTCCCTAAAGCGTTGTCCTCATACAGTTTGCGGAAAACCGTGTCAATTTCCTTTACCCGTGCCTGTGCGGTAAGGAGTTCTTTCTGTTCCTGCTCCGATACCTTTTGGGCTTCTTGGTTTCCGTATTCCGTGGCGGTCTTGATAAATTCCTTTTCATGCTTTTTTACAAAGGACAGTACCCTTTGCATATCGGCAAGGACAAGCTCTGTAATGACTGATTTCCGTATGTAGTGGGTGGTGCATTGCGTCATTTTTCTTGGGCGGTTGCGGTAGTTGCCGCAGGTGTAGGCGTGTTTGCGTTCTGGTATGCTCACGCCCTGCTGCAAGTACATTTTATATCCGCAGTCTCCGCAGAACAGAAGCCCGGAAAAAATGTCAATTTCCTCTGATTTTGTAGGGCGGTGTCTTGTGGCAAGCCTTTTCTGTGCAAGCGCAAAGGTTTCTTCATCAATGAGTGCTTCGTGCGTGTTTGGGAAAAAGTAACGCTTATCCTCCGGGTTCTTCTTGGTCTTTTTAGACTTATAAGATACCTTGTAGGTTTTCCCTGTGATTGTATGTCCCAGATACTCCTGTCTTGCAAGCATATCATAAATCGTTTTGTCCGGCCATGAGTAAGGTATCAGTGAAGCGTTATGATACCGTGTCTGCCCGGTACGCTGAAAACGTAATGCCCCGACAGTGAGGATTTTATTGTCGGCAAGCCATTTCTGGATAGTGCATAGACGCTCGCCTTTGACATACAGCGCAAATATCTGTTTCACAACAGGGGCGGTTTCCGGGTCGGGTATCAAATGGTTTTTGTCGTCCGGGTCTATCAGATAGCCGTAAGGACATTCGCCGTTGACACGTTCCCCTTTCTGTGCCTTTGCCTGCTTCACGGCACGGATTTTCTTGCTTGTGTCCCGTGCGTAAAACTCATTGAACCAGTTCCTTAACGGGGTAAACTCGTTGTCGTCCCTTGCGGTGTCTACGCCGTCATTGATTGCGATATACCGCACTTCATATTCGGGAAAGACAATCTCTATCAGCTCCCCGGTCTTTAAGTAGTTGCGCCCTAAACGGGAGAGGTCTTTTGTTATGACTGTCCCAACGTGTCCGGCTTCCACTTCACGGAGCATGGACTGTAAGCCCTCACGCTCAAAACTAACGCCCGATACGCCATCATCAATGAAAAATCTGGTGTTAAGGAAATGGTGTTCCTCTGCGTATTTCTGCAAAATCATTTTCTGGTTCTGTATGCTGCCGGACTCCCCGGCTTGTAAGTCCTCTTGGCTAAGCCTGCAATAGAGGGCTGTAATTTTGTCTGGCTGTAACATGGCTAACTCCTTTCCGACAGTCAGACAAAAGGCATAATGTACTTGAAGTAATTATACCACGTTCCGCCGTCAAAGTCACTATGTAATTAAGCCCGGAAACGCCGTTTTGCGGCGGTTTCTCGCATATCTTTCTGAATTAGTTTCTCCACTTTTTTATCCAGTGTTTCCGCTGCGTTCTCGCTCTGTGCGGAAACGACAAGGTATGTAACAGTGCCTATCTTATGTTCCGTGGTTGTATGTATGGGTGTTCCCATAAACTCACTCCTTTTGGATTGTCCTATATTTTTTATTGTATGGGGGAATAAGATTGTCCTATTACAATTTATCCCTGTCTTTGTCAGTGGCAAATTTTTATAATGGGTTCTCGGACGGCTTGGCAGCTCCACGGGACTTGCACCCCTCTCATTCTTATGAGTAGCCGTGTCATACGGGTGTATCATTATACCAATGTGCGGGTCATGGCGGCGGCAGTTTCCACTTTGCCGCCTGCGGTGCGCTTGACAGTATCGCTCGCCCCTTGCCGGGGGTCTTGGCGTGCAATGTCATTAACTTAACGAGACAAAAAGCTACAAAATATATCACCAATATG
>CANOID010000123.1 GCA_947565985.1 uncultured Lachnoclostridium sp. | reverse complement strand
ACATTCTATTTATTATAGACATAATAATATGCTTCGCTTAAGTTAATGACATTGGTGACCGCCACCCGTCTGAATGTGACTGCCGCAAGGCGGAACGTGAAAAACGTGAGAGAAAAGATGCGGACGAAAAGCACATCGCCGAAGTGGAACGCCTGAAACGGGAAGGCTTTTCCAATCCGGCGATGCGGAACTGGACTTTTGAAAACGACAACGGAAAATGCCCGCAGATAAGGAAAGCGCACTCCTATGTGGAAAAATGGGAAACGGTGCGGTCTGAAAACCTCGGCTATCTTCTGTGGGGGAATGTCGGATCGGGAAAAAGCTATTTTGCAGGCTGTATCGCAAATGCCCTCATGGAGAGGGAAATACCCGTCTGCATGACGAACTTTGCAACGATACTGAACCACCTTTTTTACGGCTCGGAAAACAGGAATGCGTACATCGTAAGGCTCTGTTCCTATCCCCTGCTCATTCTTGATGATTTCGGCATGGAAAGGGGTACGGAATACGGTCTTGAACAGGTCTACAACGTGATAGACAGCAGGTATATCAGCAAAAAGCCGCTGATTGCAACAACGAACCTCACGCCGGAGCAGCTGAAGAACCCGGAGGACGTGCCACACGCACGCATTTATGGCAGGCTGCTTGAGATGTGTACGCCCGTGCGGTTTACGGGAGATGATTTCCGCAAAGCGGCGGCGCAGCAGAAAATGGAACGTCTTAAAAAATTGATGGAATGAAGGGAGAGTCTATGAAAAGTAATGAAATAAAAAGTAAAACTGTCCCCATTTGGGAAAAGTATATGCTGACAGTCGATGAAGCGGTGCAGTATTTTGGTATAGGTGAAAAGAAAATAAGAATGCTGATTGCAGAAAATATAAATACAAACTACTGCTTTACAGTACAAATTGGAAATAAGTCTTTAATCAATCGACAAAAGTTTGAGAATTTTTTAAACCAGACAACCTCGCTGTAACAAAAGAAAGGTGTTGAAAATTCATAGGGTTTTAATACTTTAAAGTGGAAAAATCTGCCTTAGTATGCTACAATGTCTATGTCGTGCTAGGGCTTCTTCGTAGAAAGGAGCGAAGTTATTTGAAAGAAAAGAAAGCTGACCTAAAAAGGCGTGACAAGAAAGGTCGTATTTTGCGAAACGGAGAGAGCCAAAGAGCAGACGGAAGATATGCGTATGTTTACACGGACTGTTTTGGAAAACAGAAATTCCTATATAGCTGGAAGCTGGAGCCAACCGATCCGGTGCCTGCCGGATGCAGACCATGCCAATCTTTAAGGGAAAAAGAAAAAACAATCCAAAGAGATGCGGATGACGGAATTGTTCCTTATGGCGGCGGGCTGACAGTTTTACAGTTGGTAACAAAGTATGTAAAGCAGAAAACAGGCGTAAGGCATAATACAATGGCTAACTACAATTTTGTTATCAATGTCATTAAAAAAGAGGAATTTGGTGCGAGGCGGATAGATAAAATAAAACTGTCTGATGCGAAAGAATGGCTTATTAAGCTACAAGCAGACGGACGGGGGTACAGTTCCATTCACAGCATCAGGGGTGTTGTCAGACCGGCTTTCCAGATGGCGGTTGATGATGATTTGATACGCAAGAATCCGTTTGAATTTCAACTATGCACAGTAGTTGTCAACGATAGTGTTACAAGGGAAGCAATCACAAGAAAGCAGGAACGGAAGTTTTTGGATTTTATCAGGAATGATGAGCATTACGAACGGTATTATGATGGGATGTTTGTACTGTTCAAGACAGGACTTCGCATCTCTGAATTTTGCGGGCTGACACTTTCTGATATTGATTTTAAGGAAAGACAAATCAGTGTCAATCATCAGCTTCAGCGAACAAGAGATATGAAGTATGTCATTGAGGACACAAAGACATCAAGCGGAACACGGGTAATACCTATGACAAACGAGGTCTATGAGTGTTTTAAGCGTATTGTTGCAAACCTCAAGAAACCGAAAATTGAGCCGATGATAGATGGATACAGCGGTTTCCTGTTCTTGGATAAAAAGGATATGCCGGAACGGAAGTAGCTTTGCATTGGGAAAAGCATTTTGAGTGGGCACTTAACAAGCATAACCGTATCTATAAGGAGCAACTGCCAAAAATCACTCCCCATGTATGCCGACATACCTATTGCAGCAATATGGCAAAATCGGGAATGAATCCTAAAACGCTCCAATACCTGATGGGGCATTCTGATATAGGCGTTACTCTGAATACATACACTCATTTGGGATTGGACGATGCTAGGGAAGAACTTGAACGCATCAGCAGACTAGCCTGACACTATCGAAACTGAAAACAAGGAAAATAATCAAAAGAAAGGTCTTTAGTAAAATCAAAAATCGAGGTCATTTTACTAAGATTTTTACTAAGAATGGATGAAAAAATATACCAATATATGCCACAATATGCTATGATAAGGCAGAAATCTATCTGCCGCAAAAATGCGTGAATGCGGCATAAATACAGCATTTTAAGGAGATTTAGAGCATTGATTAAAATATTATTCGTCTGCCACGGCAATATCTGCCGCAGCCCTATGGCAGAATTTGTTATGAAGGATTTAGTACGTAAAAATGGTTATCAAGATAACTTTTTAATTGAATCCAAAGCTACTAGCACAGAAGAGCTTGGCAACACTCCACACTATGGAACAAAAAATAAACTTCACAATGAAGGTATTCCTATAGAATCTCACCAAGCATCCCAGATGAATCAAAGTGATTATGATAATTACGACTATATAATAGGAATGGATAAATGGAATTATAAAAATATCTTGCGTATAACAGGAGGTGACCCAGAGAACAAGGTTTCACTTTTACTGAGTTTTGCAGGTTCGTCACGTGATATTGCTGACCCTTGGTATACTGGCAATTTTGATATTACATATGAAGATATACGCGAAGGATGTGAGGCTCTACTTAATAATATAATCTTAGAATAGAATTCTGGATATAAACAAAAATCACATAAAAAATATTTCTGTAAGATATTTGTATAAAATACTTGTATAATTTAAAAAATTTAGATAGAATATAATCCAGATTATGTTAAAATTATAAATAGGCTAGTTTGTTTTAATTAAACAAGATGTTGTTTGCTAATTACTTATCTTCTAGTTAGTAATATTATAGTCTTAAGGATTTTCCATCCACATAATTTTTGGAAAATGCTTGTAAATATTAACTTTGAAATATATAATTGTTAATTGAGAAGTAAATATTTAGTTTAAGTTAACGATATTGCTTTACAAAGTAGACGATTTATAAATACATATGACATAATAATCATAGAAGATATAGATTTAAAGAATATGTCACAATACTTGAAATTAGGTAAAGATATACACGATAATGGCTTTAGTTTGTTTTGGTTGTTTCTGTAATACACATTAGAAGAACAAAGGAAACCATTTACCAAAATAAATAGATGGTTTCCCAGTAATAAAACTTGTTCTTGTTGTAGGAATATAAAAGAAGATTTGCAATTATCAGATAGAGTATATAAATGCGATAAATGTGGTGTTATTTGATAACTTGGTAATAAAGCCTTCAATAAAACATTAGTTCCAGAGAGCTACAAGGTCTTTAGCCTCGTGGCAGTTGACTTTACTGTTTTAAGTATATGTTTAAACAGTTATGATTAATGGGACAGAGATGTAAGCAGCTACTAGTTAAAGCCTGCAATAATGCTGAAAGCCACATTACTCTAGCCAGCAAGGAAATTTAAGAGTATTGTGTAGATATAATTAAAAAAACAGTAGGGAACAAAGATTGCTATTATATAATGCAACTCTTTCCACTGCCTAAAAACAGTGATTTTCCTTGCTGATTGATTATGAAGATAGTGTCAAATAATCTATGAAAAAACTGAGCAAAGAAAAAAAACTCAAATGAACCTTGAAAACTGTAAATATATTAGGTTGTGGCAGGCTTCTGCCACCCTTGACAGCACTAAAAAGAACTGCTGTCAATTAATCACCAACGGCGAAAAACTCAAGAACAGATAATTTTTCCCGTCGCTTACAGCAGTGTAGCAATTCTTTTTACTGCTATCAAGGGCAAGGCATAATGCCTTGTCAGAAGCAGAGCTTCTGATGGCTGGGTTTCTTACCTCTGGCTCAAAATCTAAGAACAGATGACGGCTTCGCCGTTTTGCAGGTTCAAGATAGTTTGCTGACCAAGGAAGATCAGAAGCTGCCATTTACCAGGCATGTTGTCAGCACCTTTCAGCATATCCACTTCATTCAGCACCATGTAATTATTGTGCTTATGGGGACGTAGAAAGTTATAGTAGGCAACCCATAGGGCTAAGTCATAGTTGGCACCATCAATGTTGTCGAATCCATTAGTCGGTCTGTAGAAAGCTTTGTACGTACGGTTTAAGCGTTCGATCATCTGCTTATATGGACGAAATTCCTTGGATACCTCATCATCGTTGGTGAGTCCGATTACCTGAGTGATGTCAAACTTAAACTTATCACCAAATTCCCGAAAGAATTGCTGGGCAGCCAGAGGATAGGCACTGTATCCATCTGCAATAAACTTAAACTTTTCGGGAAGTTCTTTGAAGTGCTTCAGAGCCATTCTCATAGCAAGGATGCAAGGACAACACCACGATTATCAGATACCTGATAACCAAGGATAGAGCGGGACACAGCATCCATGATGAACCAGAGGTATGCTTTTACACCACGGATTTTGATGTAGGTTTCATCGGCAGTCTGGACAGTCCCCGGTTTGTAATCGTAGTTATCGACGAATGGCTTGATACAGATAGCGGCGGTTTTGCAGTAGTTGGCTATCTGTTGGTGGGAAATGGAGATGTTATACAAATCGTTTAATGCCTGTCTGGTTTTCCTAAGGGACAGCCCAAGGTTGATATGCAAGGTAAGGCACAGTGACATGACATTGGCATCGAACTTTCTGAATTTAAGAGAAGAAGCATTCTTTGGCAGGGTATTTAAATCCATCTTAAAAAAATCTATCTGGAATTCCCGGTAGATATAGTGGAGCTTATATTTGTTTTTGCAGTAATCTTCTTTTAAGTCCTTTTTGTCAACTTTCTTAAGGTTGTGAAGGTAGTAAGGGCACTTATCATTCACACATTTATGAAGGATGAAGTGCTTGCGATCTTTTTTAGGAACAAGGATGTGGGAACAGTGAGGGCAGCGTAGTTTGGTGGTTTTGGAAAAACGGTTATCCTTAGTGGGCGAGAAGTGCGTTTGGCAGACCTTGCACCGAATCTGTGATTTCTTCTTTCCATCATTCCATGAAAGATAGAGAACCGGAGCATTACACGCTGGACAGGTGCAGGCCTCTGGAATATCGCATTCAACACGGCGGAAGATGGGCTTAATTTCTTTACCATAGCGCTGTTTGTAGTAGGATAAAAGGTCTTTCCAATCCCAGTCCTGTTTGAAGTTATCCATTCTTGGGAGTTCATCAATCTCGAACTTTTGGTATTTAGGAGAATGGGAATCGTCAAAAGCCCACTGCTTGAGAGGGATATATTTACAGATGAATTTAAAAAGAAAACAGTTTTGCTGATAAAGCTGTTGAATTATATGAAGTAAATAAAGTATAATGTCCATGAGCAATGAATATCCTTTCGGTTTTGTTGGTTGTGGTGGCTTACATTATACCAAAAAAAGGAGGTCATTGCTCTTTTTATTTAAAAATATTGATTTTCCTTGAAAATATAAGGTTTTAAAACAAAAAA
>CANOID010000122.1 GCA_947565985.1 uncultured Lachnoclostridium sp. | reverse complement strand
TCCAGGGTTTATCCTTGAAGACGTTCTTTTTTAGAGACTTTTTTCACAGCCCCTTTTCTTATTCTTATACAGCTTTTTGTCTATATGCAGCTATATTATTTTACTTCTGAACTTTTACTTTACCCTTGAAGCCAGCTTTCTTTAAGTTTTGCTTAAACTTCTTTAACTGCTTCTTGGTCATCTTCTTGCTAACCTTAATAGTCATATTCTTCGTATTAAGACCCTTAAAAGCTCCTTTTTCTACAGTAATTGCTTTAGTTACTGGCAAAACTATAGTTTGTAACTTCTTAGCGCCAGTAAATGCATTAGCATTTACTTTTGTAATAGTTGCTGGAAGTGTAACTTTTGTTGCCTTCTTGCAATTCTTAAAAGCATTAGCATCGATTTCAGTAACAGAGTATTTAACACCATTTACTGTAACCTTTGATGATATTGTAACTGATTTCTTTGTTGTTGCTTTAATTGTAGAAATTGTTGCTGTACCGTCTTTTTTGGTATCTACTGTACTAGTTATACCATTAGACGTTTCTGCTGTTACATTTGTTTGCTTCTCAGGCTCAACTGATACAGTTGGGCTTTGTGGCGCTGCGGATGCAAGAGTTCCAAGCATCAGTACTGATGATAATGCACAGACTAATACTTTCTTCACCGCCTTAATCATCCTTGTTCCCTCCTTTCTCCCCAAAGTTTATATGAGTAAACAGAAAAAATTTTTCTGAGGACTCCTGCTGTTGTTATTTTTTAAAATAGTAGCGGTCTGAGTAGTATTTGCCATATTTACCGCCATATCTGCCATAATACTTTCCACCATATTTTTTATAGTAATATCCACTTCTAGCCCCTTCTACGCGGTTTAACACTATTCCAAGAAGCGGACAATCTGCCCTCTTAAGCTGTTGTATGGAATTGCGTACCATTGTCTTGGATGTAGTTCCACCACGTACAACTAAGATAGCTCCATCACAGCGATTTCCAATACGCTCGCCATCAGACACTAAGTTGAGAGGAGGCGTGTCAATAAATACATAGCGATACTTTGCTGCCAGTTCATCTAACATGTCATCAAATCGTTTTCCTTCTATAAGTCTTGAGGGATTTACAACATTTTTAGTGTTGGGCATTATATCGCCAAATTCCAAATCAGTATGTAAAATAGCCTTTTCCAATGGATATTCACTGGAAAGGTAATATGAAGTTCCTATTATTTTTCCTTTTTCAACTTTGATTCCATATTTTTCTGTTGTAACAGATTTTCTTAAATCTGCATCAACTAATATAGACGGCGTGCCAGATTCTGCCATCTGCCGCCATAGCTGTATTGCTACAAAACTCTTTCCCTCGTCAGGCATTGTACTAATAATCATAATTTTCTTGATATCATTGCCAAGAAACCCAACATTTATACGAAGTCCGTTTATAGCCTCTTCTACAGAGTATGGAAGCTCTGGCATATTACCAATAACAGCCTTCTGGTTACTCATTTTCTTTTCTCTTCCTTTCTTTCCTCTCTTTCCTTCTTTCCTTTCTGCTTTTCTTAATTACTTTCTTTTCGTATCTGTCAGAAAGAAGGCTAATTGAACCCTCTGGAATTACAGTAAGTGGCATAATTCCAAAATTCTTCTCAACATCTTCTGCTGAATTCAGTGTATCATCTGTAATATATATAATTGTCAATATTCCAAGTACAAAAAACAGTCCAATTAAACCACCAATTACAGTATTTTTAGTTAGATTAGGAGAGCTTTGCCCATCTGGCAGTATTGCACGCTCGGCAATATTTGGCTTAGAAGTGTCCATAAGTCTTGGCAAATTGCTGACTGCCTTATCTGCTAGAGCGTTTGCTATAGTGGCGGACTCACTTGGTATAGTACTTTCCACTGTAATTGTCAAAATACGCGTATCTGAAATCGTGGAAATAGTTATCATATCTAAAAGTTCTTCATAAGTGTAATCTAAATCTTTTTCTTGTATAACTTTATTAATAATTGGACGGATTTTAATTAACTCTTCATAATCCGATGATAGTGAAGTACCCAAGTTCAAATCAGTCAGGTTGACAATGGAATCACTACTTGCAGAAACCATATAAAGCTTAGCGGTAGCAGTGTATTTAGGTGTTATAAAATAATATGTGCTACTGCCAGCAAGTACAGCACCAAGTACAAATACAAGTATAATAATTATAATTTTTGACTGGTAATAATATAAAAGCCCAGCCAGGTCAATTTCAATTTCATCATCATTTTCTTTCATTTGTAACATATCTTCACTCTGACCCATAATATATTTCCTTGCCTTTCTGCTGTATTTAATCTTTTCTTTCCTGTAATTTGTATAATTTTGTCATAATATCTATCATAGACTCTTTGTTAATATAAAACTCAGCGTGTTCTTCCCCATCCCCTAACGCTTTACCAATTTTTGATGTTCCTTCAAAAGTGTGAATGCCCATTCCGGTTCCTTCACTTATATATTTCATAATGGTAGACACTTGTCTTCCAGTGATATCTGTATCTGCAACTTCTATTAACTGCTTGTAAAGCTTGTTAGCAAAAGCAGGTTCTTTTTTAGTTTTTTGCATAGCCTTTGCCATAAAAGCTTTCATATAATTCTTCTGGCGATTCATTCGAGAAATATTAGTTTCATCACCTACTTGGTATCTGTCATGTACATAGTGGAATGCCTGACTATCACTTAATCTAATGGTTTTTCCTTTCTGCATAGCCTTGTCCATCTCAGAAAAATCATCTTCTAATGTGACAGTAACACCACCTATTGCATGGTTTAAAACTGAAATCTCCTCCATATTGAGAGCATAATAGCCATCAATTGGCAAATTTCCAAGCATCGCAGAAACTGATGTTACCGTGTTTTTACTGCCTGCACTATCTGAACCACCATACCAGTGTGCTGTACAAAGCTGTATATCAGCACTTGCATTAGCGGAGCCATCTTCTTGTAATAATGCTACCTCAGTGATTGTGTCCCTGTTTAACTGTAAAAAGCCATATGTATTCTCTGTCTTGTTCAAAATGACAAGAAGCAGGAAATCAGCCATACCACTATGATATCTTTCGCTTTCTGATGTATTTGTTCCACTTGCATCAGTTCCAATTAAAAGATAAGACTCCATCACATCAAAATAATCATACTTTTTTCCATAAAGTGTAAGTGTACCTTCTTTTGTAACGGCTTCTATATCTTCACTACTTACTGCCTTGTTTTCATCATCCGATAATATACTTTCTGAAGTCTTTTTTGAATATTTCTTTTCAGCTTGTATTAGTGCAAACCAAAAAATTACCAATGTACACAGTAAGCAAGCTGTTAAAAACAAAAATTTCTTTTTATTATGTATTTTCATTTTTTATCAACAATTTTTCCCCCAATATATCTATCTCGTGCAGCTTTTCCTCACCAAACTTCTTTTCGATAACCTCTCTGCCCAGATGTAGATTAGGAGGACGATACTCCATGTTATGACAATCACTGCCTAAAAGTACTGAATGTCCTGCTTTGATGAATTTAAGGCAGAATCTCTTTTTACGGTTTAAAAAACTTCCTGTATTTATCTGTGCGTACAGTGGCATAGAAAATATTTCATTCCAGATATCTTTTTTTCTCTGGAATTCATAGTAACGTTCAATATGTGCCAAGACAACTGTAATTTTATGGTCAAATATAATTTTCTCAACATCATCTAGTATTTTTTCTGTCCACTGGTTAAATGGCATTTCCAAAAGCATAACACTGGTATCAGATAGACACAGCTCATGTAAAATATCAGAACTGCCTATGCTAGGAAAATAATATACTTCTGCACCTACATACAGTTCTGGAATGTTTTCATAGTCTTTTGTCGCGTCTAAAAGGTGTTGTAAAGCTTCTGCTCTTTTTTGTTCAAATTTTAAAAGTGGGTCCTTTTGTGCATAAAAATGGGGTGTCAATGCAACCTGCCTGATTCCATGCCCATACTCTTCTTTAAGCAGTGCAATGGATTCTTGGATACTTTGGCTGCCATCGTCAATTCCCGGCAGTATATGAGAATGGAAATCAATCATGTAATCACTATTCCTCTCATTTGCAATTTGTTTTTTCATTATTAATGAATGTGAACCGCCCATTGTCTAAAGCCAGTGGGACTGCGGTCGCTTTCATTTCAATGTTTTAATTTTAAATGTTGTTATAGTATTTGTCAAGTGTAAAAACAAAGCAAATATTGCCAAAATAACATAATTAAAGTTATTCTTTATAAAGGAAATGTCCTTTCATTCTTTTTTTCCTTTTACGGCGTTTGATTTTTTTATTTGTATTTTCATTTTCCCTGTGTTCTATTTCTGGAAGTCTTGAGTATATTTTTGCTAAGTTAAAAAGTTTTTCTATTTCTTTTTCTCTAAACTCCCATTTTTTTAATCTCCATCTCCAGTTTTGTCCGATTGTTGAAGGAAGATTCATTCTGGAAATATTATCTTTTAAAAGAACATCTTGCATTTGAATAACAGCTATATCTGCAACGCTGCTATAGGCAAGTCTTATAACACTTGAAGCAAGGGCTTCTTTTTCTATACAGCCTGTGTATGACTGTAGATATCTATACCCTTTAACATCAAGAGAATCAAGATATCCCATAAGCGTTTCATTGTCATGTGTACCAGTGTATACAACACAATTCTTCTTATAATGATGTGGAAGATATTCATTAGAACAGCTACCATCAAAGGCAAACTCTAATACTTTCATTCCAGGATAATTAGTCTCATGTAAAAGTTTTTTTGCCTCCGGCATTGCCACACCGAGGTCTTCTGCTATAATATGTGCATTACCTATTGCTTCATCAATAGCATCAGTAAGTTTTTTACCCGGACCTAATCTGTACTCACCGTCTGATGGTGTTGCGTCTGCTGGAATAGCATAGTATTTTGCCATTCCAATAAAATGGTCTATCCTTATAACATCATACATTTTTGCTGCTGATGCCATTCTTTTTTTCCACCATGTAAAGCCGTCTTTTTCCATTATATCCCAGTTATATAATGGGTTGCCCCATTTTTGTCCATAATCTGAAAATATATCAGGAGGACATCCTGCAACATCTATAGGTTGCAGACTGTTATTAAGTTGGTATTGGCTTGGATTGGCCCATACATCTGAGCTGTCAAGTGCAACATAAATAGGTATATCGCCAATAATGTTTATGTTATTGTTATTAGCATATTTTTTAAGTTTGTTCCATTGACTATAAAACTTAAACTGTACATACTGCCAGAATTCAATGTTGTCTTTAAGCATATCTGAATAGTGTTTAACTGCTTTTGGTTTCCTTTTCTTTATATCTTCATCCCACAAAAGCCATTCTTTTTGTCCAAAATGCTCCTTACACGCCATAAAAAGCGAATAGTCCTCAAGCCATCCTTTATTATCTAACATAAATCTTTTATATTCTTCGCTGTTACGCTCTTTGGAATTGCAAAAAGCTTTTTTAAGAACTTTAAATCTGTTCTCATATATTGTACCATAGTCAACATCATCTTCAGACTGTCCCCAATTAAACGCACTAACATCTTCTTTTTTTAAGATTTTTTCCTCTATCAGCATATCTAGGTCTATAAAGTAGGGATTTCCTGCAAATGTTGAAAATGACTGGTAAGGACTGTCACCATAGCTTGTAGGACCTATAGGAAGCACTTGCCAGTATGCCTGCCCTGCTTTTTTAAGTTTGTCAATAAATTCATATGCTGCTTTTCCAAATGTCCCGATACCATATGGAGAAGGAAGACTGCTCACTGGTAGTAATATTCCTGCTCCTCTTTTTAGTCTTTTTTTCAAAAAAAACACCCCTTTCTGTTAATAATTATAGCCATGAGCAAAACTCAACAAATTAAGTATTTATGAGGCTTTAATCTCTGG
>CANOID010000121.1 GCA_947565985.1 uncultured Lachnoclostridium sp. | reverse complement strand
TTTCTATAAAATTTCATAATGATAAGTCTCCTTTATTATCATTATTGCAATTTTACAAAAATTTATGCAATTTTTAACACAATACTTGTACTTCTTTCAGTGGTAGAAAGTTCACAAAAGCGAATTATAAACATCATGTTTTGACATTCCTCTGTCAAAAGCAACTTTTTTCATAGCATCTTTTTTTGAAACTCCCTTTGAAAGATAGATATCCATATGTTCAGCAAGGCTTAACTGCTGCCATGTTTCCTGTCTTTTTGTTTCCAATTCACTAAATGTACAACCATTTATTATAAGGACATATTCACCTTTTGGCTGTGTGCTATTGTAATATTCTACTGCCGATGAAAGGGTAAAAAGTTGCACTGTTTCATGAAGTTTTGTAAGTTCACGACAGATTGTTATTTGTCGGTTTCCTATAGCTGCATAAAGCTCAGAAAGGGTGCTTTTTAAATGGTGTGGTGCTTCGTATATTACTATTGTGCGAGTTTCTTCTTTGAGCGAATTAATGATTGCCCTGCGTTCTTTTTTATTAGCAGGAAGAAATGCTTCAAATGCAAATCGTCTTGTTGACAATCCCGATAGTGTAAGAGCTGTTATGCACGCACACGCTCCCGGTAGTGATGTAACTTGTATTCCTGCCTCGTAGGCTTTTTTAACAATTTCTTCTCCGGGGTCAGATATTCCTGGTGTCCCTGCGTCTGTGACAAGTGCTATATTTTTTCCTTCTAAAAGTTTGTTTACTAAAGTTTCTGCTTTATTTATTTTATTATATTCATGATAGCTTGTCATAGGTGTTTTAATATTGTAGTAGTTGAGCAGTTTCAAAGTATTCCTTGTATCTTCTGCCGCAATAATATCTGCTTCTCTTAGAATACGCAGTACCCGTAATGTTATATCTTCGAGGTTGCCAATAGGAGTAGCACACAAATACAATGTTCCTAGCATAATTAAAGTTTACCTTTCTATTTTTATAAATTTTAAATATAAGGTCCATATATCTTTAAAATTCTGTCTGTGTATTTTCCGGGTGTATCATAGACAATTAATGGCGGCTCTATTTTAATCATAGAATTTCCATCTTTAACAGCCTCTATAAGTACCATATTTGGTTCTTTGTCTATAAATGGGTGAACCATGCACATTCTTTTTGGCTCAAGCTTATATTTTGCTAAAACAGCAAATATTTCAGCAAGGCGAAATGGTTTATGAATCATATACAACCTGCCATGCTCTTTTAATACGGCTGAACTTTCACGTATAACATCATCCAGAGTACACAAAATTTCATGTCTTGCGATTGCTTTTGGCATATTAGGGTTTTTCAAACCATGATTATTGTTCATATATGGAGGATTAGTTGTAACTGCATTAAATATACCTCTGCCAAATATTTCTGAAGCTTTGCAGATATCTCCACATATAATATTTATCTTATTTTCAAGTTTATTAAACATAACACTACGTTTTGCCATGTCGGCACTGTCAGGTTGTATTTCAAGTGCATCATAGTGTTTTGCAGCAGTTTTTGCAGCAAGCAGTATAGGTAAAATTCCTGTGCCTGTGCCAAGGTCTAAAACATTATCGCCTTTGCGTAGATGTGCAAAGGCGGATAATAAAACGGCATCCATCCCAAAGCAGAACTTTTTGGGATGTTGTATTATTTTATAATTTTTTATTTGTAAGTCGTCTAATCTTTCACCTGCGTGTAAAAATTTTGTTTCATCAGACATATAAAATCTCCAGTATTAGCGGCTATTGTTATGGTTACTAGGTTTATTGTGGTAACGGTTGCGTTTTTTGTTCTCATTTGTATGTTGTGTATTGTTTTTATTTTGTTTGTTATTGTTGTTGTAAGATTCTTTATTATTTTTTTGTTTGCCGTTTGTCTTTTTTTGATATTTTTTTTGTGGTTGTGCCTGTTGTTTCTGTAGTTGCTCATTAGCAGAGTCTGAAAGGTCATCTATATCGCTTTGCTCCATCTGTTCAAGCTCTTTAAGAGCATTTTCGTCCAGCTCTTCATCTGGCAATGGAATCGCTACAGTGTTTCCTTCTGAAGAATTATGTCTCTTTTCAAATATAAGCTCACTAGTGTGGTATTCCCGCAACTCTTTATCTCCATTTTCCCTTGTTATAAGTACTTTGACTTTTTGTTTTAACACGGTTACACTGTGAACAATTCCTTCATATCCATCCTTTGTCTTTACTTTAGAATTTATATTTGGAAGTGTACTATTTAAATATTCATAAGCTTCTTCTTCATTTTTAAGACAACACATAAGTCTGCCACATACACCTGAGATTTTGGCAGGATTAAGTGAAAGATTCTGTTCTTTTGCCATTTTAATTGATACTGGTGCAAAATCTGAAAGGTATGTGTGACAACACAAAGGTCTACCACATATACCAATGCCTCCCATAAGCTTTGTTTCATCTCTTACACCTATTTGCCTCAATTCTATACGTGTCCGAAAAACCGCCGCAAGGTCTTTTACAAGTTCACGGAAGTCAATCCTGCCATCTGCTGTAAAATAAAATAAAAGTTTGTTCTTGTCAAAGGTGTATTCAGAGTCTATAAGTTTCATTTCAAGTTCATGTTTTTTAATCTTTTCTAGGCATATATCAAATGCTTCTTTTTCTTTGACTCTGTTTTCTTCATTTATATTGTCATCTTCTTTTGTTGCAATACGTATTACAGATTTTAATGGTTGTATAATTTTTTCATCGTCTATATTGTGTGGTGCTAAAACGACAGTGCCGTATTCTACACCACGTGCAGTTTCAACTATAACATGGTTTCCCTTTTCAATAGAAAGCCCTGCAGGGTCAAAGTAATAAACTTTGCTAGACTTACGGAATTTGACACCTATTATTAATATCATATCTTATCTCCATTTTCATTTAGTCTTTTAAAGTTAGTACCATTAATTCCATCGCAACCTCAAAATTTACATTGGCATTAAGGCGTATTTTAGCTTTATCAATTGCTTGTATTATCTTCTCAATATCTTCATATCCACGTTTACTTGCCTGTTTTGATATTGCATTATATTCCCCTTGATATAAAAGGATATTATTATCTTTTGTCACCTTAAACATAAGCACATCCCTATACCATAGAAGCATTAAATCAAGATAATCATTTATATTATTTTTATGTTGGGAAAATTCCTTTATAGTGTTTATGATATCTGTTATGCTCATATTATCTATAGATTTTAACAACATAAGTATTTGGTCTTTCATTTCTTGAAAGTCATCAGATGATGCAAAACGAATTGCTTTGCCCATATTGCCCTGACAAAATCCTGCTGCAATTTTAGCACGTTCAGGTTCAAGTTTAAAATGCGATGTCAAATACTGTGCAATTTCACTATTGTTAAGAGGTTTTAAATTTAAAGTAACACATCTTGACTGTATAGTAGGAATAAGACTTGAAATATTATCAGTAATAAGTATAATTACTGCATATGCTGGAGGTTCTTCAATCGTTTTAAGCAAAGCATTTTGTGCCTGTTCAGTCATTTTACCTGCATCAGGAATTATATATATTTTATATTTGCTGCTGTAAGGTTTAATATCTATATCATTATTAAGCTGTTCACGTATATTGTCAACGCTTATACTCACTTTTTCGTGTGTTATATATTTTATATCAGGATGGTTATGTGACTTTGCCTGCATACATGATTTACAAATTTCACATGAATCTATACCATCAATTCGGTTTTCACATTGTATTGTTTGTGCAACTGCGTCAGAAACGGTTCTTTTGCCTGTTCCTGCTTCGCCACATATTATATAAGCATGTGATATATTATTTTGCTTTATTGCATTTTGTAAATGGTTTTTAACCTGCTGTTGTCCTATAATATCTCTAAAATTAGCCATTGTATTCTCCCATTAAGATAATCAAGTAAAAATATCAAGTAATAATCCTCTGATTTCATCTATTTTACTTAATATTGCAATGTGGTCTTTTTCATCCTTTAAAAGCTCTGCTGCGAGTTCATCTAATGTCTCATTTACTTGTTTCACTATACCATAAACCCTATGGCGACCTTTTTTATCAAGAAAGTTTTCACGGCTGAATTTATGCGAATGACCAGCTATTTCATTCATAAATTCTTTTATTAATTTACGATAGAGTTTCATGTCGCGCACATCCATGCGTTTGCCAAGTTTATAACCTTGTTGAGTTATGTCATCCATCATTGTAGCAAGTCCAGCTTTTAATTCATTTTCTTCTAAGGTATTGAGAAGTGTGAAACGGAAAGAGCTGTCACTTTCTGTTGTCTGTGCTCTTTGTTCCATTTGCTGTAACTGCTGCATAGGCGTTACTCTTAAATCCACATCATTCTCCCCCTTCTATAATAAAATATTTAGATACATTTTTCCATATATCATCAGCTATTTTTTCAATATTTTGTGTTCCATTAATTATAATTATATTTTCTGTATCTTTAAACTGTTTAAATAAATCAAAGTATCTATTTCTGACTTCTGTAAGACGCTTTTTATTTTCAAAGAGTTCATTGCTTTTACGTCCTTTTGCAATACGTTCAAGTGCTATGTCTGGGTCTATATCTATAAATATATGGCAGTCTGGGCGAAGTTTCCCGACTGCCATAGAATTTAAATCCATCACCCATTTTAATGGTACTCTTACACTCTGATAAGCATATGTAGAAAGAATATATCTATCAGATATTACAGATATACCCTCTTCTAACTTTTTAAGAAGTCCATCTTTATCATTTAGTATGTGGTCAAGCCTGTCTGCTGCAAACAACGCAGCCAAAGTCATTTCATCAGTCTGTGCTTTGCCTGCTAAACACTGTCTGAGCAGGGAGCCAACAAGACCATCGGTTGGCTCCTTTGTATCATGACATATAAAATTATTTTCTTCAATATGCTTTTTTAGAAGGTTTATCTGGGTTGTTTTGCCACTGCCATCAATTCCTTCAAAAACAATAAAATGTCCTTTTGTAACGCTCATATGGTTTCTCCATATAATTAGTAATTAGTCTTATAAGTCATCAAGATTAATATTTTCAAGGTCTACATCAAGTTCAACAGTGAATTCTTCTGTTAGCTCATTTTCAAATTCTACTTCAAATGTGAAGTATTGGTTGTCATCAGATATACCCACTTTTTGAATATTTTTTACTGCTCTATTTCTGTTATCATCTGTGGCTGGTTCAAGAACACATGATACTACACCATTGCTAAGGTCAGATAATGTATAGCTATGATCTTCTATAAACTTATCAAGTTGTTTTTCAAGATTTTCAATAGTACTTTCATTAGGATTGTCTTTACTCATTTCCTTTTCAATCCTGTCTTCATAATCTTTAACTTTATCAAGATATCTACTAGCATAATCATCAAAATCGTGTGCACCTGCTGTACAATAATCATTTGGTAAGAAATATGCTTTAAAGTCTTTATTGCCATCATCAAACCAAAGCGTCTCTTCATCATACAAGTCATGATTATGTCTATCACCTTTTTCTTCATCACAAATGATATATTTCTCTTTTCCAAGTGTTACAGTAATTTCTTTAAGAATTGACCTTGTATCAAATTCGTCCTCATTAAGAACTATTGTTATATCTTCAATGGTTTCATCTTCGTCATGCAATGCTATTGATACAACCAACTCTGTTCCATAGGATTCTATACCTACTATATCAATTCCACCTTTAATATCAATTTTAAAGTCATCTGCTGTTATTGCATCAAAGTTTGTACCATAGTCGATATAACCATCTGGATTCAAGTCTTCATCACCAAATATACATTCAAGACCTACATCACTTACATATCCAGTATAAGTTTTATCCTTCAATGTAAACGTTATTTCATTAATAAGCCTATTTGCTACTGGGTCATCAAAGTAAGCGTCCAAAT
>CANOID010000120.1 GCA_947565985.1 uncultured Lachnoclostridium sp. | reverse complement strand
TATGGACTGGGGGATTTCGCTTGCAATTTAATATGGCAAGTTATTAGTTTGTACTTGTTATACTTTTATACAGATATTATGAAGCTGGATGCAACAGCAATTGCGGCAATGTTTGTAGTATGTAGGGTTGTTGATGGTATAACAGATTTGTTGGTAGGTTTTGCAATTGATAAGACACATACTCGTTGGGGAAAGAGTAGACCATGGTTTTTATTTGGTGCTGTTCCGTTTGCACTGGCAGCATTTTTAGCATTTAGCGTGCCAAATATATCACCAAATGGTAAATTGATTTATGCTTATGTTACTTATATTTTTCTATCATTTATGTATACAGTTGTAAACATTCCGCTGGCATCAATTCTACCAGCACTTACGGATGATATGAATGAGCGTACAGTACTTGCAACATGGAGAAAATTCTTAGCATTCCTTGGTTCAACTATTGTTTCTGCTACAGCTCTTACACTTGTACAATTGTTTGGACGTGGAAATGAGGGTTTGGGTTTTAGAATAGTAATGGGAATGTTTGGTGTTATAGGATGCTTATGTTTTTTTCTTACATTTGCGTTAGTCAGAGAAACTAATTTACAAGAAAGCACAAAATCCGCAACATTAAAAGAAACAGTAGTATCACTTGCACATAATACACCATGGAAACTATTTGCACTGAATATATTATTCCAATGGACCGGATATTTTATACAGTCTAGTGCTTTGGTGTACTACTACAAATATTATGTTGGAAGTAATGCAATGTCATCATTAGTTGCTACAATTATGACTATGGTACCCATGGTTGCCAATCTGACAGTTCCATTTTTGGCAAAACGCCTTGGTAAGAGAAATTTATATTCAGTTTCAGCAGGAGTGCAGCTTGTAGGATTGATTATAATACTTTTGGCAGACTTAAATACAACTATTATAATATGTGGTGCAGCTATTACAGCACTTGGCTATGGAATCAAAGAGAGCATTTATTTTTCAATGCAGGCAGACCCAGTAGACTATGGTGAATGGAAGACAGGAGTACAGGCAGCAGGCACATTATCCTCTATTAACGGTTTTCTTGGAAAAGTTGCACAGGCAGCAGCAGGTGGGTTATCAGGGCTATTACTTGCATGGGGCAATTATGATTCTGATGCAACTGTACAGACGGCAGAAGCTCTTACAGCAATTAAAGCAATGTATATATATATACCACTGGTTTTACTAATTTGTTCATTGGTTACAATGTCTTTTTATAAATTAGATAAACAGTTTCCAGAAATTCAGAAAGATTTAGAAAAGAAACGTATGCAGCAATAAGAATAGGAGGGATGGAAAAATGGCTATTACAAATAGTATAGAAAATTTTGAAATGATTATAAATGAAGACTTTATAAAAAAAGCAAATGCACTTACTCCAGAGCTAATACAAACAGAAGTTATTCCAAAACAGATTGTAAATATTGTGCAGGATGAAAAGAATTATAAATCTGTATTTCAAGCAAATATAGACGAATTAAAAAATATTAAAATGGGAAGAAACGACCTTGTGGTCTTAGACTTTGGAAACCACAATGTAGGCTATGTTAAATTTCGCTTGGTTCCAGTTGGCAGCCCTCCTGATGCACCTGCGTATATACGGATTAAATTTGGCGAAATACCAATAGAAATTATAGAAGATTCTAATGAATATGATGGAGATATTGGAAAAGGCTGGATACAAGAAGAATTTATACATATTGATGTCCTTCCTGCAGTTATTGAAATGCCTAGAAGATACGCATTCCGATATATGGAGATAAAAGTAATAGATACTTCTCCCAAGTATAAAGTTGTGCTTGAGGATGTATTATGTACAGCTGTTACATCTGGGGATATATCCAAAGTAACACATCTTCCTAGTGATATGGAGATTGATTTAGTAGAGATGGATAAAATCGCATTAAGAACGATACAAGGATGTATGCAGAAAGGATATGAAGACGGACCAAAGAGAGACAGAAGACTATGGATAGGTGACTTAAGGCTTCAGGCACAAACCAATTATGTGACTTTTCATAATGATAACCTTGTAAAACATGACTTATATCTTTATGCAGGACTTACAATGAATGAAGGACGTGTAGGAGCGTGTCTTTTCACAAATCCAAAATATCAGGTAGATGATACAGCATTATTTGACTATTCACTGTTCTTTGTGTCTATACTGTATGATTATTATGTTGCAACAAAAGACGAAGAAACACGAAAGGACCTTTCTGCTACAGCCTATCAGCAGATAGAACTGGCTGCAAGAGAAATGGATGAAGATGGTATCGTAAAGGATAAAGAAACTTGGTGGTGCTTTATTGACTGGGCAGATGGATTGAATAAACAGGCAGGGGCACAGGGAATTTTGATATATGCTCTCCGCCATGCCATTAAACTTGCGGAATGGGAAAATAATACAGAAAAAATAGAAAGATACAACAAATATCTTCAAAAAGCAATCACAGGTGCAATGAAGTTATGGGATGCAGAGAAGGGGTTTTTTATAAGTGGAAGTGAAAGACAAATTTCTTGGGCATCACAAGTATGGATGGTACTAGCAAATGTGTTTGATGATAAAATCAAAAATGCACAGCTTCTAGAACATACAATTGCTGTGAACCCCAAAATTCGTATGGTAACTCCATATATGTATCATCATTTTATTGAGGCTCTTGTACAAAATAACCGTAAAGAAGAAGCAATTAAATTTATGCGTTCGTATTGGGGGGAAATGGTAAAAGATGGCGCAGATACTTTCTGGGAACTTTATGACCCAATAGATAAAAATGTCACACCATATGGTTCTAAAATGGTAAATAGCTATTGTCATGCATGGAGTTGTTCACCATCATATATAATTCGTAAATATTTGATGTAAATTTATAAAAGCAAAAGAAAGCAGAATTTTGTGTCAATATCAACTTAAATTTTGTCAAAAAAGTACCTTTTTGAGTAAAATAAAAAAGTGTATTATGTTATTGTGACAAAGATACATAACAACAAAATTTGGAGGTAAAGTTATGAGTACAATAACATTAAAAAACGACGTTGCAGTAAATGTTAAAAAAGGAAATACACTTAAAGCTAGGTTAATGAATTATTTCATTGAAAATCAGGCTATGATAACAATAGGGTTGTATACAGCTTTTGGAAGAGTGCCTGATGCAACAATGTTACGTACATTGAATGCACGCTAGGAAGCGAGTATTGTAGACAATGGAAGAAAATTATTACAAATTTAATAGGATTAAAGAAAAACGGATTGTCAATATAAAAGATTTGAATAATCCGTTTTTTTTGATTGTGTAAATAGCAATTCAGAAAAAAATGCATAAAATCAAAAAAGCTCTTGACAGATAGTTATAATTGGTTGGTATAATGATATTAACACAATAAAAACTAGTAGGGAGAGAAGTCCTATGAGACAGAAAAGAACAATTAGTATAATAGTAACTTTTTTAATTGCAGCTATATTAATACTTAGCGGCATTCATAGTGAGACTGTAATAGCGGCAAAACTTAAATTAAACCAGCAAAATTTAACAATGGCAGTTGGAACAACATATCAGTTAAGTGTAAAAAGTCTGCCAAAGAAAGCAGTGGTAACATGGAATTCATCTAATAAGAAGCGTGCAACTGTATCCAAAAATGGAGTGGTGAAAGCAAAGGCAGCAGGGTTAGTTACAATTCACAGTAACATAAAGCAAAGTGGAAAGAAGACAAAAAAACTTACCTGTAAAATAATTATTACAAAAAAAGAAAATACAAGAAAGACATTAGTTGTATATTTTAGTGCACCAGTGGCAGAACGCAGTGAGCAGTTAGACGGAATTTCTTCTGCAAGCCGGACAACTACTACAAAAAATTATAAAGGAAATACAGAATATATAGCAGAACTGATTAGCAAGGAAACAAATGCAGATTTATTTAAAATCGTACCTCAAAATGCATACCCAAATACATATGACAAAATGCTACAAAGAGCTGAGCAGGAACAGGAAAATAATGAACGTCCAGCAATCAAAAATAAAGTTAATAATATCTCACAATACGATACAATTTATGTGGGTTATCCAATTTGGTTGTCTGATATGCCACAGATTATGTATACATTCTTTGATACATATGATTTTATTGGAAAAAATATTATTCCATTTTGTACGCATGGAGGCAGTGGATTATCTGGTTCTGTGGAAAGGATTAAAATACTAGAACCACAGACTATAGTATATAAAGGTCTTGCCATTTACAGAACATATACAACAAACAGTGACAGCAAAATAAAATTATGGATAGCTAAAAAAGAAAAATAATATTTAGAAATATTGAATATTATTTATTTACTAAAAAATAAAATTGTATTGGTTGATGAACTACCCACTGTCTTTAGACAGTGGGGTTTCTTATGTTTTTTATTCTTTTTGAAACCTATTATGTCAGATTTTTTAATAAAATAATTTCTAAAGGCTCATTTGGTAACAATAAAGAACCACAATCTATATAGCCATTTTTTCGATAAAAAAATTGTGCCTGTTCATTTGATAGTGTAGAAGTCAAAACTATTTTGTATTTATTTTTTAGCATTTCTTTTTCCCAGAAATGAACTAATTGTGTACCATATCCTTTTCGTCTGTAATTTTTTAAAAAATACAACATATTCATAAATGGTATATTATCCCAAAGCAAATTAAACCGTAACCATCCTATAAAACTATTATTATTGAACATTATTAAAATTTTTTTTGCATTTATAATATTCTCTAATTCAATTTCAGTAATGTGTTTATCATATTTCTTTAATAATTTAAAATCATTTTTATTAGCATATCGAATCATGTGCACCTCTTTTTACGTTTATAAAATTAAGAAAATATTGATTTTTGATTTAATTTATTGTCTTTTTATTTAAAAGTGATATAATAGTTTTAAGATACCAGTTCTTTGCAGGAGCATCCAGTTAAGTTGTCTGGATGTTGTTTGTGTCCAGTTCCGAATAACGAAATGCGCTGTGAACACGAAACAGCTGGTATCTTTTTAATTATATTACAAAAGAACTTAAGGTGCAAGGAGGATATAAAATATATGTTTGCAGATTATCATGTACATACAGAATTTAGTGATGATTCTGTATATCCTATGGAAAATGTAATAAAAGATGCAATTAAAATTGGAATGGATGAAATATGCTTTACAGACCATGTGGATTATGGAATTAAAGATGATTGGAATAGTGGGAAAACAATTATATATCGTAATGGAGAACCTCTTGCCAATGTTAATTATCCACAGTATATGGCTAAAATAAAATGTATGCAAAATTTATATAACAATAGCATTAAGATAAAAACAGGACTGGAATTTGGCATACAATCACATACAATAGCACAATACGAAAAATTGTTCAAGCGTTATGCGTTTGATTTTATTATTTTATCTATTCATCAGGTAGAGGATAAGGAATTTTGGACACAGGATTTTCAAAAGGGCAGAACACAAAATGAATACAATGAGTGCTATTACGAGGAAATGCTTAATGTTGTGAAATGTTATAAAAACTATAGTGTACTAGGACATATGGATTTAATTACACGGTATGACAAAGAGGGTGTATATCCATTTGAGAAAATAAAACCACTGGTTACAGATATATTAAAAATTGTTATTGCTGACAATAAAGGTATTGAGTTTAATACTTCATATCACAGATATGGGCTACATGATACAACTCCATCTGTAGAAATATTAAAGTTATATCGAGAGCTTGGTGGTAAAATTATTACAATTGGAAGTGACAGCCATGCACCAAAACATTTAGGTACATATATATCTGAAGCTAAGTCTCTGTTAAAAGAATTAGGATTTCAAAGTATATGTACATATGACAAAATGAAACCTATATTTCA
>CANOID010000119.1 GCA_947565985.1 uncultured Lachnoclostridium sp. | reverse complement strand
TTGACCCGCCAAACACCGACAAGAAGCAGATTTGCTTGCAAATATGCGGGATTGGAGGTGTTGGCAGGATTGTGCGAATTGCAAAGCAATGTAGCAATCCGTAGCATCAGTTGGGGCAAAATACCTTTTGACCCCAACATCATGACATTGGGTATTTTTAACCGCCGTTCTTTTAAAAAAAAGTACATATTATTTTTCTCTTATATTTAACAGTTTATCTAATTTCTCTTTTTCGATTGAAAAATCTTTTAACATCATTTCTCTTATTTCATTATCACTTTTTCCGTGGTTCCGCAAAATGGTAATAGATTTCTCAACAACACTGCTTCGGAGAATATCCCGCATTGATTCACTTTTGGTCATTCTTTTTGGCTTCCTCCTCAAACTTTCTTACAATAGGATCTTTAGGCAACTCTCCATTGGGAGAAAACTTCTTAATCAATTTCATAAGACCAACCGTTCCTCCAGTGGCACATACCATAATAACAGGTACAAGTATAATCATTTTCAGCATAAATCAAACCCTCCTTTTTATTTCGTCTGCAAGATATTAGCCGGAATCAGTTCATTGACATCTGGCAAATATTTCATAAAAATCGGCATATCATAAATCAGCATGACCGCAACTGCCTCCAAAGATATCAGGCAAATAATAATTGCAACAATATCATGTGATATGCTGACCTCATTTCTTGCCGTATGTGCGAGATATTTCATAAGCCCATATTTAATTAAATAAGTAAATCCCCATATTGAACCTCCACACAAATTGATAAGAACAACTCACCAGATAGTTGACAGCCGCATAATGGAATCACTAAAGCCATGTCATATTCCTCCTATAATAGATTTAAGAAAGTTCAGCAACTCTTGTTGACTAACTTTCTATATTTCAGTATAATAACAATGTGCAAAAAAACAATCATCAATAATTTAGATTATGAAACATCTTCGTCAAAAAAGTAAAATGTGTTGACGAATTTACAAAATCACTGAAATTTAATCAAAGGAGAGGTTGTCATGGGGTTAGACGCTCGTTTACGGTATACACGAATGGTAATCAAAAACAGCTTCGTGGAACTTTTGAAGAAAAAGCCTATCAATAAAATCACTGTCAAGGAAATATGCGAAATGGCAGAAATCAACCGTGCTACATTTTATAAACACTATCTTGACGTTTATGATTTACTGAATAAATTAGAGCAGGAATTTTTAACTGAACTACAGAATGATGTTCAGCAATCCATTGAAAAAAATTTTATAGACACATTTATTTTGATTTTAGTAAGCATAAAGGCAAATAGTGAGCTATATATTACACTTTTTAGTCAAAATGGAGACCCTCTTTTTCCCAATCGTATTTTTTGCTTATGTTATGAATATATCGAAGTAGAGAATAGTAAACACTTTCAAAAACTTTCCCCGTCTGAATTAACATGGTTGTATTATTTTATCGCGCAAGGGTGCAGTGGCATTTTGACTCAATGGATAAAAAACGGAATGGTTGAACCAATAAATGAAGTTGCAGATTTTACCGATAAACTAATTCAAAATATATTAGCTCAATTTTCCTTAAAAAGATAGAAAGAATAAGAGGAATTCCGTAGTAGTTGGCATTAGTGGTAATGTGTATAACTGGCTGTCTTATGGAGTTATCCATGACGGCATAGCCTGTTATGCATATTTCCACAATGCAGTTTTTGCTCTTCCGGCTCTTATCGGTCAAAAAGGGCGGTTATCCTACAATGTCATGATTAATTTAGATTTCTTTTGTATATTCTATTAAGTCTTATGACTGATATAAAATCTTTAATTATATTTAATATTTTATCTATTATTTTTGATAATTTCTTTTTCTTTGAAAATAACATAACTGTTATTTGAGGTATTATTATTCCTACTGCTTTACAAATATTTCATTTATAATCTAAATTTTCTATTTTTTATTATTAATGCTTGACTTTTATATGACAAACTGTTATTATAATTAAACAACAAGATGTCATACAAAAAAAGAAAGGACAGGTATAATAATGCAAAATAAAGGGATATCCGATGCAGAACTAGAAATTATGAAAATTATCTGGAGCAATACTTCTCCCATGCTGTTTGCACAGATAACAGAAGAATTAGAAAAAGTTGGAAAGAACTGGCAGAAAAATACTTTGATTACTCTTTTATCCCGTTTAATGGAAAAAGGTTATCTAAAAGCAGACAAACATGGAAGAAAAAACGCATATACTTCTTTGATTACAGAGCAAGAATTTCAGTGTACACAAACCAAAAATTTTGTTGACAGAGTATATCAAGGTGACGTTTCAGGACTTGTTACGCAATTAGTAAGTAGTGATATGCTAACAGAATCAGAATATGCCGAACTTAAAAAAATATTGGAGGTGAAATAATTGGCATGGTCAATCCTTTCTCTTATCTTGTCAATGTCTGCGGCAGGTGGATTGATGATTATTCTGACATTTACTGTGAATTTGATGTTTTATAAGAAAGCTAATTTTAAATGGCATTACTATATCTGGATTATTGCACTTACCAGACTTTTGTTGCCTTTTTCGCCGGAAGTAAATTTAATGGCATACCTTGGAGAAAATATAAGTCATCTAACACAGACAGAAATTTCTAATTTTAATAGTACAAATACATCTAAAATCTCAAAAGATGTACAAGAAAATATAAGCAATAGTTCTTTACTACAAGAAGATTCAAAAACAGAAAAAATAAAAGGATATCTTTGTATATTTTGGGCAATGATGGCACTGCTTCTTTTTATACAAAAAGTAACAGTATACCGAAATTTTATAAAATTTGTTCGGGCAGGCAGCACGCCTATAGATGATATTAACCAGTTGGAAATACTCTCTAAAATCGAAGTTCAATTAAGAGTCAAAAAAGCAGTAGATTTATGGTCTAATCCGCTTATTGCATCACCTATGTTAATAGGATTTATCCATCCATGCATTGTATTGCCAAGCGCTTTATTATCTGAACAAGAATTTTATTATACTATTTTACATGAACTAATGCATTATAAGCGTAAAGATATGTACTATAAATGGTTCACCCAAATTATTATATGTATACACTGGTTTAACCCGTTTGTTTATATAGCAGGCAAAATCATTAATTATCTGTGCGAGTTTTCGTGTGATGAGGCTGTAACAGCACACTTGCAATCTACAGAGCAGTGTAGGGAGTATGCGACAACTCTTTTAAATGCTATGACATCTCAAGGAGTTTACAAAGAACGTATTGCCACTCTTACTTTAAGTGAAAACAAAAAAATATTAAAAGAAAGGATTACAGTAATTATGAATAATAAAAAAAATACTACAGTAAATAAAATACTGCTTACTGTTTTGACTATTGCTCTAACATTTACAGGTATTTTTGCAGGAAGTTATACAATAAATGCATCAGACAGTTTAAATAGCAACGACATTATAAAAAATATTAAAAAACACAACAAAAACGATACAGTTACTACTGCTCAGGCAGATAAAATGGCACTTGAGCTTACAAACAAAATATGGGTTTGGGACTGGATAGAATTTTTTGTCCCTTATATGTCAGAAAAAGGTGTGAAAAAACTTATACCTGCTTCTCGTAACGCCCAATGGGCAGGCTCTGTTGATATGACTACTGGAAAAAAATTAAAATTCACGAAAAAACAAATAAATACTGCAAGAAAACACAAACCATCAACTTCTCTTACTTGTGGTGATATAGATAAACACGCTCTTCTAATTATGCAGTCAAATGGTGACTGGGAGTGCATTTCTTTTATGTTGCCATATATGAGCCATAAGGGAATACGTGCAGTAGTCCACTGTTATAATTCCAAACATGGTGGACAGAAGAAAAAAGCAGAAGATTATTTCTAAATAATTTGGATGTGGAAGAGCTTTACTCACTCTTCCACACCTTGCCAACTAACAAATTTATTGAACTAAAACTTTATTTCAAAAAATCTTCCAATGATTTTCTTATTAGTATTTATAATAATAGATTCTGTGTTATTATCATACCAGTATTTTGTATTATTTTGTAAAGGATAAATACACTTTACTTCTATATCTTTTTTTGCATCAAGTATTTTTTTAATGAAATACTGACTTTTTATCTTCCTTTATATACTTGTCAACTTTATGTTTGTGTGATGAATCACTAAATATGCTTTAGTCGTTGAAAAGTGAGAAAAATTTAAGAAAATTGAAAGAAATATATCAGCAAAATGTCGGTTTTGTATATTACAATAAATATTAATGACTAATGTAGAAATGAGGTAAACTATGGATGACATAACAGTTCTTGTTGCAGATGATGAAAGAGAAATAACTGACGCAATATGTAAACTTCTTGAACATGAAAACTATACAACTAGAAAAGCCTATGATGGTATTGAAGCATTACAGATTTTACGTAGTGAAGAAATACACCTTATTATTCTTGATATAATGATGCCAAAGCAGGATGGACTTACTACTACTATGAAAATACGTCAGGAAAAAAATATTCCAATTATTCTACTTTCGGCTAAAACAGAGAAAAGCGATATTATACTTGGTCTTGATATAGGAGCTGACGACTATATCCCAAAGCCATACTCTCCAGATGAACTTTTAGCGAGGGTACGTTCACAGACAAGACGCTATATGACACTTGGTAATTTTGGAAATGTACCAGACGGTAATAGTGAAATTATAAGGAACGGCAGGCTATTACTTAACACTGGTGAAAAACAGCTTTATGTCGATGGTGTATGTGTAAAGCTTACTCCTAAAGAATACAAAATTATGGACTATCTTATGCACAATATTGGCAGGGTATTTTCAGCAGAAGAAATATATGAACATATCTGGAATGAAACTGCCTATAGTGTTGAAAACACAGTTATGGTACATATACGTCGTATAAGGGAAAAAATTGAAATTAATCCGGGAGAACCAAAATACTTGAAGGTGGTGTGGGGAATTGGGTACAAAATTGAAAAGTATAACTAAAGCTAAAACTATATTTATATTATCTGTTATTATATTATGTTTAATCTTAGGATTAGCTATAAATATTTCAGAGACAATATCACTGTCTGACCTATTATCAGGTAAACAATATTGTGAGACAGAAACACACAGGCAAGAAATTACAAATGATTTAAACAACTTAATACAACTGATGGAAAGTGACCCAGACAAAACAAAATCTAATAATTATGAAGGAACATTTGATAATTCAGGAACAACATTTTATAACAGAGATGTACCAGATAAATTAAAAGATGCAAACTTCACATATTTTTTTGCACATTACAATTTTCACCGTGTTAATGCCAGTTTTCGCTCTGATGATTATAATCAGTATATAGTATTTGACGATTTATATTATAAACTCAAGAGTACAAACCCAAAACTATTGTTAGATGGCAATGATTATTATGATATTAAACCAACTTATCTTCTCCGCCAAAACAACATTACAGAAAATAAGAATACATATATCGTCAGGAATAAAGAAATTGTTTGTAGCGGAAATTATATTAATAGTAAGATTAATTTTGATGTCTTGTCTGATTATAATAAAGAGCTAACAGATATTTTTATTATTATTTCATATTCAGACACATATATTGTAAATGCCAATAAGCATTTCTATACAATATATATTATTGCAAATATACTTGCGGCAATTTTCGTATTGTGTTTCCTTTATATATTATTATACATAACAAAAAAATACCACCATCTAACTAATAATAGCAATGGTGAGTATTTACCAAGCACTCTAAAATACTGGGATTTAATAATAGTATTAATTATAGCGACAATAATAAGATTAGAATTATCATTTAAGCCTTCATTTTTCTTAATACCTGTTTTTATACTTGTAATATATCTATGCTGCAAGCTGCCGTCTTTATTTT
>CANOID010000118.1 GCA_947565985.1 uncultured Lachnoclostridium sp. | reverse complement strand
AAGTGAAAGAGCAAAGGAGATGTTCAACATGGCGAAAAACCAAAAATCTTACACTTCGGAATTCAAACAGCAGATTGTGGACTGTATAATGCCAGAGGAACCTAGTATCCGCAACTGGAACGTGAATATGGCGTAAATCGGAGTACCATCAGCGGTTGGGTAATCCAGCTTTGCAGGGCTCTAAGATGCCCAAGGAGTACCTATTACAAGGCTCTGGTTCGTGTACCTTTAAATATTCCACAAAAAGAAAATTGGGTTACAATTCCTGTCGAATTTAACTGAATAAAAAGCTGTTAAATCTACTACAATGTGATAGCTTTAAATCCATCCCTAATTCGTTATAAGTATACCAATATAAACTCCTAACACACATATACATATACTCAAAATCATATATACCAATGCCATAACTACGTGATTAGACTGCAATAAGTTATACGACTCCAGTGAAAATGTTGAAAATGTGGTAAAACCACCACATAACCCAGTTTTTAGAAACAATATTGTATTGCCCGACCAGCCTCTCTTAGTGGCTGTGCCTGTGACAATACCAATAAGAAATGCTCCTATAAAATTAGTTATTAGTGTTAAGACAGGAAAACTTCCTTTGTATGGCAATAAACTTATTGTATATCTGAGAATTGCACCTGCTGCACCGCCAAATCCAACTATTATGAAACGCATGAAACTACCCCTGATTATCGTCTCGCCTTTTTACTATTTTTTACTTTCTCAATATCTTCTTTATCAATCCATTCTTCTGTAAAGCCACAGGCACAACATATGTATCTATTTACATTAACTGCTGAAAAAATAGAGAATCCAACTTGTATATTATTACCACTACCATATGCACCTGAATATCCATCTATCCTTATGATATCACTGCTCCCACATTTGGGACATATTTTTGATGTCTTCATATACCATTACTCCTGATTTTAAATTATATGTAAGATATTCTGACTACTCCCACGGGTAAGCCCGTGGGGTTCTTACTGCCAAGTATAGCTTGTAATCGTACATCATTTCCACACTTTGGATATACAAGTGTAAATCCATTTGAGTAAAAACTTTTATTATCAAGCAGTCCTACGACCACATTGGTGATAAATTTCTATCTTTCGATAAAAGAAGTATAGTCAATCTCCCTATGTATTTTATTTACGCTATTTTTATTCCACTATTTAAGACTTTAATACCTTTCGCCTTAATCCTTTCAATTAGTGCTTTTTCTTTGTTGTAACATTCATTGAATTCGTTCATACATTTGTTTTCATTTATATTCTGAGTTTTATAATCGTAACAGTAAAGCAAAAATGATGAATACCAATCTCTT
This sequence comes from uncultured Lachnoclostridium sp., assembly GCA_947565985.1. Lineage (GTDB taxonomy): Bacteria > Bacillota > Clostridia > Lachnospirales > Lachnospiraceae > Butyribacter. Next base: position 4,622 of record CANOID010000118.1, on the reverse strand, counting down.
TGTACCACGGTAATAAAGTCTTTCTGATTTTTCAGACTTCTTGATATTATTACCTCTTTCAGACAGATTTTTAAGACCAACCTCTGTATCAGATGTATAAGCTACAGTTTGTGTTCCGATATCAGTACCAATTACACCTTTGCCAGATATATGCCTTCGGTTACCAAACCTGTCATGTTTAGGCTTTGCTTTGCCTTCAATCGTAAGGTGTAGATACACTCTATATTTACCACGAATTAATTTCGGAACAAGAGTTGCATAGCAAGGTCTGTAGGTACTTTGATAAGTATTTCAACAGCCTTTTTGTCTACAACCTCTGATTCTTCTAAATAAGAAAGAACAGCATAAACTTCATCGTTTTGAAATCTATCATTAACTTGTATTCCAAAAACTGATTTTCCAAGTTTGAATTGCAATTTATTATATTTTATAGATATAGGAATACCACGATTTATTTGTTTTGCTCTAATACAAGGCAGCTCCTCAAATTTAGAAAAATGCAGCATTTTTCCATTGCTATAAAGACACTTCTCCATACCATGCCATACATCTTCGGCTTTAGTAAGAGCAAAAACTGCATCTATACTATACTTCTTGCCTATTGGTATCATAGAAGTTCTGCAAAAATCCCATGTAACATAATATTCTTTCTGCATTTCCTTTAACTGGTTTACTAAAGATTTACGTTTCTTTTTATCTTCTGTAGAACCATATAATTTAAGCAATTTACGGTATATCTTTGTACGCATAAGCTGTTTGTAATTCTTTCTCATAAGACCAACAAGTTCATTACCAGCTTTGCGGATTTTATCAGAAATAGTTACTACCTTTTGCACATCAGCAGTAGACATATTTGTTTCTGCAACTAAGATATGTCTATCAGACAGTTTATGATATTGTTTTAGAAATCTATCATATTCTTCATTACTGATAGCTTTTTTGTTCCTCTATATATTTAATTACTGTAGTTTCGCTTATATGTTCAACTGTCGATACAAAATATCCTCTTGACCATAAAACACCACATCTTGCATAAAATTGTTTTAATTGCGGAAATATCTTTAAAAGTTCAATAGCACTTATACTTTTTAATGTTCTAACAACATCGCAAGGAGCAACTGTCTGTGGTACATCTACAAAAACATGTATATAGTCTGGCATTACCTCAAGTGCTTTTATTTTATATCTGTAACTATCACATATTTTATATAATATCTGCTTAAGAACAATATCTACATTGCCTCTTAATACAGAAAATCTAAATTTAGGACACCAAATGATGTGATATTGTATTAGATATTTGCAATGTGAAGCACTATGATATTGTTCCTCATTCATAGTCTTGTTGTACTCCTAACTGATATTTTTCCTCAATACCCCTACGCATTAAATCTAAAAAAGTAATTGTTCTACCTTCCTCAACAGAGTATATACGAGCTATATTTTCAAGTTGTTCTTTCCATTCAACAGGAATAGAAATGTTGATTTGTACATTATTAGATTTTGGTTTTGCCATTGAAATCAAATCCTTTCAGCTTCTTATATATAGATTATATATTTATTCTATGTTAATGTCAAGTAAAAAAGTGTAGGGAAAATAAAATTGTATCAAAATGGGATATTAGATAGATAAGGGAATTTCTGGCACAAATACAAAAAAACGTAAAGAGTTTAATCGCATGATTTTGTGTGCTAAAAATGGCGATTTTGATTTAATTATTACAAAAGAGATTTCACGTTTTGCGAGAAATACACTTGATAGTATTTACTATACACGTGAATTAAAAAAACATGGTATTGGTGTTATTTTTATGAATGACAATATTAATACTTTAGATAGTGATGCAGAACTTCGCCTTGCTATTATATCTTCAATTGCACAGGAAGAAAGTCGTAAAACTTCTGAGCGTGTAAAATGGGGACAAAAATGTCAGATGGAACAAGGTGTAGTATTTGGCAGAGATATGTTAGGTTATAATGTCCATAATGGTAAAATGTATATAAATGAGGAGGGTGCAGAGGTTGTTCGTCTTATCTTTCATAAGTTTGTTAATGAGAAGAAAGGGACTCATATAATAGCTCGGGAGCTTCAAGAAGCAGGCATAAAACCTATGCGTGCTAGGGAGTGGCATAATACAGTTATTCTTCGCATTATTCGCAATGAAAAATACTGTGGCGATTTAGTTCAAAAAAAGACTTATACTCCTGATTTTCTTTCTCATGAAAAAAAATATAATCGAGGACAAGAGGAGTTTGTTATTATCAAAGACCATCATGAGCCAATAATATCTCATGAAATGTTTGATGAAGCAAACCGCATTTTAGATAAACGTTCTGCGTCTCAGACAGGTAAGGCAAAATACAGTAATCATTATGTTTTTTCTGGTAAAATTAAATGTGGCTGTTGTGGTTCAAGTTATGTAGCTCGATATAAAAATCGAAAAAGTGGAAGTTATTACAAAGCATGGCGATGTCTTGAAAGTACAAAGCACGGAAGACTCCATATTGATAAAGCAGGAAATCAAGTAGGATGCAATGGATTAAGCATACGCAATGAAGATGTGATTCATATTATGTATCTTGTGACACAAAGTATACAATATAATAAAAAGAAAATTATAGACAATTTAGTTTCCGTTATTAAGTCTGTTATTATAATAAATGATATTTATACTGATGTTGATACAGATTTTGAAAAACTGAATGCACAAATTAAAACCAGTTGTGGGAAACATACAGTTATAGACAGTATTAATAAGTATCAAGAAGAATTTATGAAAAAGATTACGAATTCGATTAATGAGCTTGTGGATGGTGTAGAATATGATGATGATTTCTATAGAGAAATTTTAGATAAGATGGTGGTATTTGACCAAAATAATATTGATGTTTATTTAAATTTTCTTCCAATTAAATTGAGTTATACGATTCTAAAGACATTCTCGAAAAATACATCAGGTGGAATAGAGCATTTATAATGGAACATTTAAGATGCTTCTGTACCTATATCAGTAAGTGTTCCTATTGCTTTTCTATTTTCCATGCTATACCTTTGTGAGAGGTAACGCATGGAAGCACCAAGTTCTCCGTCAGGACCGCCATACTGGGTGATAATTATCTGTGCTGCTTTAGCATTAGGTCTGGTAATATTTACAGGATATTGCAACCTTCTTTCATAATTCCACATATACTAATCTCCTTTCTATTCCCAAGGCCAAGGGTCTTTAACCCATTCCCAGTAACATGAATTGTCTACATTGTCAATTAAAAGCGGTCCATATTTATGTGTGTACTCATCAAGAGATTCTTTACGAGCTTTTTTAAGTTCTTGGTAATATGCAAGAGCATCTTTATCACATGGATGTGTATCAAGAAAAAGAATTAAATCATCAATAGCAAAGCTTACTTGTGTAATATAGAGGAGAAGTTTGTTTTTGTCTTGGTTCATAGTACACCTCCCTGTCCATTAAAATACCCACGCGGAATACATCCATAGAATGGCAGGTCAAGCGGAGGAAAGATGGTACCTTGGTTAAGTCCTTTGCACAAATCATAGACTTTGCACCATTGCTGCCAAGGTACATAACCTATTGCTACAGCCATGCCACGCAATGGGTCATTATATAAGCTAGAATCTGCGTCACAGTGTGGATTGCAACCACATGAAGGCATATTATTACTGCAGTTTGTATCACAGTCACAGTTTGAACTAGGTGTCTGGTTGCATCTGCCAGTGCAGTTTGAACTGCGTTGCAAATTACAATTCTGGTTAGTATTGTAATTTGTTTTACAGCCACAATCATTTGGACGTCTATTCATATTATTCATAAGAAACATCCTTTCAGTTGAAATTGACGGGTATTAATTGCCGTACTAATACATATATATGTAAGTTTGACAAAATGGTTACTATACAATCCTGCCATTCTTGTTGCTAAAGAATTTAATGACAATATTGAGTACAAGTAAAAAAGCTATTAAAATCAGAATAAGTGTTGTAAAAAATATTTTAATGTGATAAAATCTAAGTTAGAGATTTCAGAAAATTAAATAAAGAGTGGTGTAACACCTGGCATTGCCCCAACAATACCAGGTAGAGGAATGGTAAGACGCTACCACACCAATACAGCAAAAGCTGCGATACACACAACAGTATTATACTGCATTTTTTATATATTTACAACTGAAACGTGTGTATTACAGAATTTCTAATTTTTTAACATATATATAGTTAATGAAAAGGGAGCTGTCAGTGTGGACGCATACTAATAGCCCCTTTATATTTCTGAATTTCTCGCAATAAAGGCTGCCCTTGTAATATGGTTTATTGCAAGGGCATATAGCGAGAGGAGCAGATAACTATTATTCAATGTATTGTATTTTTTACAACATTATCTATCATTGCAATTCCAATACTATGGATTTACTATTTTATTGAATGGATTTTGAATGGCTGCAAGATTAAAAAAATACCATTCAAGGATTGCGTGATATGTGACTGGTCTGAGGATATCAGCAGAGAAGAATTAGATGAACTGGAAGAACAATTACGTAATTTCCAGCAAAGGAGCAAGCTATAGCTTGCTCTTCTTCGTTTTATACACATATGTCTTAATTGCCCG
>CANOID010000117.1 GCA_947565985.1 uncultured Lachnoclostridium sp. | reverse complement strand
TTACACCTTCATTTGAGGAGGCAGTTTCGGGTACAAAAATACAAATTCTTATAAGGGATGGGCTTATAAGAAATGACCTTTCAGAAATTCTGTCTTATAAAGAAATAGAAGCCGTTCTTACAAATTACTTTGAAGATAAGGATATATATAAGGCAAAGCGTGCAGTGAAAAGACAAGGTGTAGATGTTTCGCTTTTTGAAACTCTTATAGATTTTTCAGACTTTAAACTTATGGAAAATGGGCTTATACCTGTTGTTGTACAGGATTACAGGACAAGTGAAGTTCTTATGCTTGCATATATGAACGAGGAATCATATAAAAAGACATTAGAAACTGGCAGGATGACATATTTTAGCCGCAGTAGAAATGAATTATGGGTTAAAGGAGAAACTTCAGGACATTTCCAATATGTAAAATCACTTATGCTTGACTGTGACAATGACACTATACTTGCAAAGGTAAGGCAAGTAGGTGCAGCATGCCATACAGGTAATTACAGTTGTTTCTTTAAGAAACTTGCAGAAAGAAATTATGTTACAACTAATCCGCTTAAGGTTCTTGAAGAGGACTATAATATTATTATAAACAGGAAAAATAATCCTAAAGAGGGTTCATATACAAATTATTTGTTTGATAAAGGGATTGATAAAATCCTTAAAAAATGTGGAGAAGAAGCGGCAGAGATAATTATCGCTGCTAAAAATGAAGGTGGGGAAGAACTCAAATACGAGATTGCAGATTTCCTTTACCATATGATGGTACTTATGGCAGAGTGCAATCTTGACTGGGAGGATATTACAAGAGAGCTTGTAAATAGACGTTAAATTTTGGAAAGGTGTGGTGAATTTATGAATACAACAGTATTATTGGCAAAAGGACTTATAGATTTAAGTTTTGGAGGTGCATTTGCATGGTATCTTGTAAAGTACCTTGTGAGTGCAATTATTGCATTTGCGGGAATTAAGCTTGGGATTAAGCTGCGCAAGTCTAAAAATGCAAAGGCTGGTATAGAATAATGGAGATAGAGAAGAAATTTCTTGTAAAGACTTTGCCGTTTGACCTTGGCAATTATAAGCAGAAACATATCGAGCAGGGATATTTATGTTTAGACCCTGTTGTAAGAATACGTAAAAGCAATGACCAGTATATCTTGACATATAAATGTTTATCAGGAAGTCAAGCAGATGTAAGAATTAATAATGAAATAGAGGCCTCTCTTACTAAAGAGGGGTATGAACATCTGCGTAAAAAAATAGACGGATACATAATAGAAAAAACTAGGTATATTATTCCACTGCCAGATGGACATACTGGCGAGCTTGATGTGTTTGGCGGAAGGTTAAATGGACTGTATTTTATTGAAGTAGAGTTTACAGATGAAGAAGATGCAGCAGATTTTGTGCCACCAGAGTGGTTTGGGGCAAATGTAAGCAGCGATAAAAGATATGCTAACAGTTACTTATCACAGTGTGAAAAGATATTATTTTAAGTAGAGAAAAATGGAGGCTCATTATGTTTAAGATTTTAAAGAAAGAGTACCTTGCCAACAATATCTGGCTTATGGATATTGAGGCACCACGAGTAGCGAAATCATGCAAGCCTGGACAGTTTGTCATTGTAAAGATGGACGAAGAGGGGGAAAGAATACCTCTTACTATTTGTGATTATGACAGTAAAAAAGGCATTGTTACAATAGTTTTCCAGATTGTAGGTGCTTCGACACAAGAAATGGCAGAGTATAAAGAAGGGGAGTCATTTATGGACTTTGTAGGTCCTCTTGGATGTGCTTCAGAATTAATTGAAATGTCTGTAGAAGAATTAAAGAAAGAAAGCATCCTTTTCGTATGTGGTGGTGTAGGTACTGCACCAGTTTATCCACAGGCAAAGTGGATGAAAGAGCATGGTATTGACGTGGATGTTATAATTGGAGCAAGGACAAAGGACATTATTATACTCGAAGATGAGATGAGAAAAGTTGCCGCTAACCTGTATATTGCTACAGATGATGGTTCATATGGCTTTAAGGGAAATGGATGTGACCAGATTAATGAGCTTGTTAAAAATCAAGGAAAGAAATATACAAGAGTAGTTGCCATAGGACCTATGATTATGATGAAATTTGTCTCTCTTCTTACAAAAGAGCTTAATATACCTACAATTGTAAGCATGAATCCAATAATGGTTGATGGTACAGGTATGTGTGGTGCTTGTCGTCTGCAAGTTGGAGACGATATTAAGTTTGCTTGTGTAGACGGACCTGAATTTGACGGACATCTTGTTGATTTTGACCAAGCTATGCGTCGTCAGAGGATGTATAAAACAGAAGAGGGCAGAGCAATGCTGCGTCTTAAGGAAGGCAGTACACACCATGGCGGATGTGGAAATTGTAATGAATAATAGGAGGTAACTTTAACTATGGAAGTTGATGTATTAAAAAAAATTCCTGTACGTGAACAAGAACCAAAAGTGCGTGCGGCAAATTTTGAAGAGGTATGTTTAGGATATAACAAAGAGGAAGCTATGGCAGAGGCAACACGCTGTATAAAGTGTAAAAATCCACAGTGTGTTAAAGGATGTCCTGTAAATATTGATATTCCGGGATTTATAAAAGAAGTTGAAGAAGGAAACTTTGACGAAGCTTACCATGTGATTAATAAATATTCTGCACTTCCTGCTGTATGTGGACGTGTATGTCCACAGGAAAGCCAATGTGAAGCAAAGTGTATACGTGGCATTAAAGGGGATGCTGTTTCTATTGGAAAGCTTGAACGTTTTGTTGCTGATACTGCAAGGAAAAACGGCATAAAACCAGTTCCAGCTAAGAAGCAAAATGGAAAAAAAGTAGCTATAATTGGTTCAGGTCCAGCAGGTCTTACGTGTGCAGGAGACCTTGCAAAACTTGGATATGATATAACAATTTTTGAAGCACTACACAAGGCTGGTGGCGTATTATCATACGGAATACCAGAATTTCGTCTGCCAAAGAGTGATGTTGTTGACGCTGAAATAGAGAATGTCAAATCACTTGGTGTTAAGATAGAAACAAATACAGTAATAGGCAAAGCAGTTACAATAGATGAACTGCTTAATGAAGAAGGTTTTGACGCAGTATTTATTGGTTCAGGTGCAGGTCTTCCAAGATTTATGGGGATACCTGGTGAAAATGCCAATGGTGTATTTTCTGCCAATGAATATCTTACAAGAAGCAATCTTATGAAAGCATTTGACGATGTATATGATACTCCTATAATAGCAGGAAAAAAAGTAGTAGTAGTAGGTGGCGGTAATGTGGCTATGGATGCCGCAAGAACTGCACTGCGTCTTGGAGCAGATGTACATATTGTATATCGCCGCAGTGAAGCAGAGCTGCCAGCAAGGGTAGAAGAAGTACACCATGCTAAAGAGGAGGGTATTGTATTTAATCTACTTACAAACCCTGTGGAAATCTATGAAGATAAAGAGGGCAATGTAACAGGTATAAAATGTATACGTATGGAACTTGGAGAACCAGACAGCTCAGGACGCAGAAGCCCTGTAGAGATACCAGGCTCAGAGTTTGACATTGAAGCTGATACAGTTATTATGTCACTTGGCACAAGCCCTAATCCTCTTATTTCTTCAACGACAGAAGGTCTTGAAATTAATAGAAGAAAGTGCATTGTGGCAGAAGAATCCGATGGCAGCACTTCAAAAGCCGCAGTTTATGCAGGGGGTGATGCAGTTACAGGTGCTGCAACAGTTATACTTGCTATGGGTGCAGGCAAAGCCGCTGCAAAGGGTATTGATCAATTTTTAAGTAAGTGACTAGTGAGCAAAATTTAATATTATATATTGATATAATAAGACCTCAGAACAATATTCTGGGGTTTTTTGCATAAAAGTACTTTAAAGAACGCAAATATAAGCTCTTTGGATGTTTTAAGGTTTTAAAAATTGTGCATATTGTATATTTTTAATAATTCTATAAGTATTATTGCATAAAATAAAAACTGCATAAAAAATTATATGGCAATATGTTTTGTGTAATTTATTAATCTTTTATTATATCTTTAGACATTTGTAATATTGTAGTCTATAATATTATCTGTTAATATACTCAATAGAAAATCTCTTTGTGGCACAAATCAAAATAAGTATACCAAATGAATTTCCCCAAAGAATCTAAAAAATCATGGTAATCCCCTAATTGTACTATTTAAACATAATACATTGACCGTGTTTTGACTTATCTTTAATAACTGTAGTTTAAGGTGAAGAGATTTTCTTTAAAAGCTGGAGTGCCAGATGTAAGTGGTCTGGCACTCTGCTGCTGTTAAGCAAAATATGAAAGAGAGGAAAAGTAATGAAAGAGAAGTATTGTTATAAAGAATTTAAAAATGTATTACTTAATTACGTAAAAGTAGTTTTTGGCTCAGAAGTAAATATTGAAATACATAATGTAGTTAAAAATAATTCTTTTGAACTTGAAGGCATGATAATTATAGAAAACGGAAAAAGTGTATCTCCTAATTTCTATTTACAACTGTATTATAAAGAATATTTGCGTGGAGTTAGTATTGAAGATATTGTAACTGATATACTTGAAAAATATGATGAACTCCAAAATAAAGATTTTAGTGGCTTTAGCATGAATATTGAAAATTGTATGGACAAAATTGTATGTAGACTTGTGTCATATGAAAAAAATAGCAAATTGTTGGAAGAAATACCATATATACCATTTCTGGACTTAGCAATTATATTTTACTGTCTTGTCCTTGAGAATGAAAATGGAATTGGTTCTGTACGCATATCTAATAAAATAATGGAAGATTGGAATATGACAGTAAAGATGTTATACCAAGTTGCCATATGTAATACACAGAGATTATTTCCAAAGGTTTTATGCTCTCTGAAGTCTATGCTAGAAAATATATTAGAAGAAAGAAGAAAAGAAATACCAGAAATATTTGATAGTATTGACAGTTATAATTTACAGGATACAGAAGCACCATTTATATTGACAAACCAAAAAGGGGTAAATGGAGCTGCTGTGCTGCTCTATCCAGATTGCCTTAAAGAGATAGGAAATATGACAGGGGAAGATTTATTTATAATACCAAGTAGTGTACATGAACTTCTTATAATACCAGATGACAGACAGATATTGCCAGAAGAATTAAAAAAGATGGTACATGAAGTAAATACAAACTGTGTAGTATCTGAAGAAGTTTTGTCAGATATGGTATACAAGTACTCAGTTGAAAAAAATATAATAGAAATATGCAGTTAAAAAAGCGGGTATACCCCGCTTTTTTAGTTCTGATTCTTCCAGTTTTTCGGGGACATTCCATATACGTTTTTAAATGCTCTAGAAAAATGTAGCTGGTTAGGGTAGCCAACGGCATTGCCAATATCAGCAATAGATAAGTTAGTCATTTTAAGCAATTCTGCGGCTTTCATCATACGATAATTAATTAAAAATTCCTGTGGAGTTTTGCCAACATATTTGTGGAATATTTTGCCAAAGTAGCTTCGGTTGATTCCACAACATTTTGCTATATCTTCAATTGAAATATCATATTGAAAATTTTGTTCAATATAATTTATTGCTTCTGTTATATAATAATCGCTCATTTTGCTTCTGCTTTTTAAGTGTATGCTCGCAACAGAACGTGTAAGTGCATCCAGAAATAGGTATAAATGTCCTATAAGATGAAATGGAGTTTCATTAGAATGGTTTGCAATATATAGCATTTCATTCATCATGTTTTCGCGAAAGTCTTTAGAATGTGCGTGGTAAACAGGCTCGTCTAAAGAAAAACCTGTGGTATCTAGCATTTCTTTTACACGCAGCCCATCAAATTCAACCCATGTATATTCCCATGGAATTTTATCATTTGCAATATAAGTACTTATCTGTCCCGGGTACAACAAAAACCCTTGACCGCTTCGTATAGAATATGTTTTAGTTTCTCCTTTTTTGTTATCTGCATAAAGAGTTCCAGTGCCAGAAATAACATAATGAAAGAGATAGTGGTTTCTTGCGGCAGGACCATACTGGTGTGCAGGTTCACATTGTTCCCATCCATATTGGTATAAATCAAGGTCAATAAATTTTTCATTTGGAAAAATTGAAAATAACATATTATGCATAATATACCTCCAGAAACAGTATATACCAAAATGCTAT
>CANOID010000116.1 GCA_947565985.1 uncultured Lachnoclostridium sp. | reverse complement strand
AATTCTTTTCTTAAATCATAATCAGATAGAAAAGTACCACAATTTTTATAATTTTATTTCAACTGTTAAATACCGCTAATTATTTCTATACAATATATTAACATAAATCCTTACAAAAGCCAAGATAATTTAGTTACACAGTCCAGAAGATATTTTTAATAGGTAAAAATGCTCTATAAATTTTAATTAAGGTATTGCTTTTTTGTGAATAATATGGTATAGTTGTATTATACATATGAATGAATGCTCATATGAACAATCGACGATTTAATTTATATATATCAGAGGGGTAATTATAAAATATATAGAGAGGAGCAATTTATTATGAAAAAGAAATATTCAATTAGCGGCATAGATTGTGCAAACTGTGCAGCCAAACTTGAAGCCAAGATGAATGAGCTTCAAGAAGTAAATAGTGTAATACTTACATTTGCAACAGGTCAGTTACTAGTGGAGGCTGATGACTTGGATAAGGCTCTGCCAGCTTTAAGAAAATTGGCTGACAAAATGGAACCAGGTACAATAATAGAAGATTTAAAACACCATAAGACTACACAAAGTCATGAACACCATCACCATAATGAGCATCATCACCATGACCATGAATGTAGTTGTGGATGTGACCATGAACATCATCACCATGAGCATCATCATGAACACCACCACGAACATGAATATAGCCATAGTAATACAAAAAATCCAAAAACAGGAATTGCGACCATCTTTTCTGATGAAAAGCAAGAACTTGTAGGAATAGGAACTGGCATTGTATTTTTCATTGCTGGTCTTTTAACACAGTACTATTTTGCAAAACCTCTGATATATGTACCTATTTTTGTTATAGCTTATCTTATACTTGGCAACAATGTACTTCTCACTGCCATTAAGAATCTTTTCAGGGGTAAACTATTTGATGAAAACTTTTTAATGAGCATTGCTACTATCGGAGCATTTGTTATTGGTGAGTATCCAGAGGCAGCAGGTGTAATGCTTTTTTATAGAATAGGAGAACTTTTTGAAGATATTGCTGTTGGCCAAAGCCGTAAACAGATAATGGAAGCTGTTGATATGAGACCAGAAGTAGTAAGGCTTGTTACAGATGAAGGCTCTATTTTATGCAACCCAGAAGATGTAAAAGTTGGCGATACAATAGAAGTACGCGTTGGGGATAGAATACCTCTTGATGGTGAAATTATTAAAGGCAACAGCAAAATTGATACATCTGCCGTAACAGGAGAACCAGTACCAATTTCAGCCAGCGAGGGAAGCCATGTACTGTCAGGCTGTGTAAATGTATCAGGTGTAATATATTTAAAAGTAGAAAAACCGCTTGAGGAATCTATGGTAAGCCGTATTCTTGAAGCCGTTGAAAATGCTGCCGCATCAAAACCTAAAATAGATAGGTTTATTACAAAATTTGCAGCTATATATACTCCTTTAGTTGTACTGGCAGCAGTACTTACAGCAGTAGTTCCATCTTTAATAACTGGCAACTGGAATTACTGGGTATATACAGCACTTACATTTCTTGTAATAAGCTGTCCCTGTGCATTAGTATTAAGTGTTCCACTGTCATTTTTTGCAGGAATAGGAGCTGGTTCAAAAAGAGGTATATTGTTTAAAGGTGGTGTTTCACTTGAAACACTTGCAGAAGTTAAAGCAGTCGTAATGGATAAGACAGGAACTGTAACAGAAGGTAACTTTAATGTTGCAGATGTTGTACCAAATGGCATAAGCCGAGAAGAACTGCTTGCATATGCTGGATGTGCAGAAAACTTGTCAACACATCCTATAGCAACAAGCATAATGAAAGAAGTTAATAACAGTGGTGTTAAAGTTCCAGAGGCATTAGATATAAAGGAAATATCAGGTAAAGGTATGGAAGTACTACTTCACGATGGAAAACTTTTGTGTGGTAACAGACAGCTTCTTGAGACAAATAATGTAAAAATACCATTAAATACCAATACTATATATGGTACAGAAGTATTTATTGCCTTTAATGGAAAATACGTTGGCTGTATAATTATAAATGATACTATTAAAAGGGATTCCAAACAAGCTGTATCCGGCATGAAAAAGTATGGATTGTGGACAGCAATGCTTACAGGAGATGCAGAAAACAATGCCAAAAGTGTGGCAGATATTGCAGGAATAGATGATGTATATGCACGTCAGATGCCAGAGGATAAGTTAAATAATCTAGTAAAGATACGGCAAGAACATGGTTCTGTAATGTTTATCGGCGATGGAATAAACGATGCACCAGTCCTTGCAGGAGCAGATGTAGGAGCGGCAATGGGAAGTGGTGCTGATGCAGCAATAGAAGCAGCTGATGTAGTATTTATGAATTCTAACCTTAGTGCAGTTTTAGAAAGCATAAAAATAGCCAAAATAACAAAGAAAATAGCTATGGAAAATGTAATAGTGGCACTTATTATTAAGGCTATTGTAATGGTACTTGGTTTTGCAGGAATTGCATCCATGTGGATGGCAGTATTTGCAGATTCAGGGGTTGCAATGCTTTGTGTACTTAATGCAATAAGGATTTTGTTTGATAAAAAGATACAAAATAATTCTCCGGTTGCAATTTACTCATAACTTTGATAATATATTAAAAATATTTGTTAAAGAAACGAGGAATAATATGCTTAAAGAACAGTTTGAAGGATATAAATACATTGAAGGAGGAGTGTGTGCTGCACAAGGATTTACAGCAAACGGGCTTAACTGTGGAATTAATCCTATAAAAGAAAAGAATGACCTTGGTATAATTTACAGTGAAACTGCATGTAATACAGCAGCAGTTTATACACGTAACAAGGTAAAGGGTGCACCTATTATAGTAACACAGAAGCACTTAGAAAAAAGCGAAGGAATAACAAGGGCAGTAATAGTTAATTCTAAAAATGCCAATACCTGCAATCCAAATGGTGAACAGATTGCAGAGCAAACCAGCGAACTTGTGGCAGAAGAGCTTGGCATAAAGCCGGAAGAAGTTATTGTAGCTTCTACAGGTGTAATAGGTATGCCTATATTTATTGAGCCATTTAAAAATCATATGTCAGAACTTGTGTCAGGGCTTTCTAAAGAAGGTCATACAGAAGCTGTAAATGCGATTATGACTACAGATACTGTAAGAAAAGAGGTTGCAGTTGAATTTAAAATTCAAGGTAAAATCTGCCATATCGGAGGCATGGCAAAAGGAAGTGGCATGATACATCCAGATATGGCAACTACGCTTAACTTTATAACAACAGATGCCGCAGTTTCAACTGAAATGTTGCAAAAAGCATTATCTGATATTGTTAAGATTACGTATAACTGTCTTAGCATTGATGGTGATACTTCAACAAATGATATGGTTAGTGTAATGGCTAATGGTCTTGCTAAAAATAACCTTATTGAAGCAGAAGGTTCTTCATATGATATATTTAAAAGAGCACTCTATATAGTAATGCTTCACATGACAAAGATGCTTGCAGCAGATGGCGAGGGGGCTTCTAAGTTTCTTGAATGCAAATGTATGGAAGCACCAAACATGGAATCAGCAATAGCAGTTGCCAAAAGTGTAATACATTCACCTCTTGTTAAATGTGCAATGTTTGGTGGAGATGCCAATTGTGGGCGTATTCTTTGTGCAATAGGTTATGCACAGGCAGATATTGATGTTACAAAAGTTTGTGTATCACTTGCATCTGATGCTGGTGAAATTTTAGTTTATAAAGATGGAGCTGCATTGCAATTTTCAGAAGAAGAAGCTGCTAAAATACTTGCACAGAATGAAATTTATATTAACATAAACTTAAATCAAGGAAACGTTAGTGCAAGAGCTTGGGGTTGTGATTTAACATATGACTATGTTAAAATAAATGGTGATTATAGGTCCTAATAATCTTCCCAGAAGTTTTTTATACATGTACCCATATAGTATTTTGTTACAACATTATATGGGTACCATTCACGTGGAAATAACTCCTGATAACTTTTATGCAAAAACCTTTCATCTAACAGAAGTATAGCTCCTTTGTCTGTATCAGTTCTTATAACTCTTCCTGCCGCCTACAATACTTTGTTCATTCCCGGATATTGGTAAGCATAATTAAAACCTGTGCCTTTTTTTCTTCAAAACCTGCATAATTTATGCTATTATATCAGAACGCTAGTTCTATGTAAATATAAATTTCAAAAATATTATTGATTTTTCTAGCTGAATAGAATACACTATTTATGTATATACCCATTATATTATAGAAATATAGGTTTCCAAGTGGAGGAATAAAAGATGATTGTACAGCCAAAAGTAAAAAGTTTTATATGTACGACAGCACATCCAGTAGGATGTAAAGCTGCAATAAAAAAACAGATAGATTATGTGAAATCACAGCCAAAAACAGATGGTTATAAAAAAGTTTTAGTTATAGGAGCATCAATGGGATATGGTATTGCAAGCAGAATTGCTGCTACATATGTATATGGTGCAGCTACCATTGGCGTAATATTTGACAAACCAAGTAAGGAAAAACGCACTGCATCAGCCGGATGGTATAATACGGCGGCATTTGAAGAATTTGCAATAGCAGACGGATATTATGCAAAATCATTAAATGGTGACGCATATTCTACAGAAATGAAAGACAAAGTTATAGAGCTTATTAAAAAAGACTGGGGCAAAGCTGATATGGTTATATACAGTGTCGCCGCACCAAGAAGAACTGCACCAGATGGAAGAATTTATCGTTCCGTCCTTAAAACAACAGATGAGGAATACACAAATAAAACGATAGACCTTAAGACAAATAAAATTTCAGAGATAACAATACCACCTGCAACAGAAGAAGAGATAAATGCTACAATTAAAGTTATGGGTGGAGAAGACTGGCAGCTCTGGATACAAGCATTAAAAGATGCAGATGTCCTTGAAAAAGATGCACTTACAATTGCCTATTCTTATATAGGACCAGAAATCACACATCCGATGTATTATAATGGCTCTATAGGCAGGGCTAAAGCTGACTTATATAAAACAGCAGATACTATAAATGCACAATATCCTAATCTTAAAGCTTATGTTTCTGTTAATAAGGCAGTTGTCACACAATCCAGTGCAGCAATCCCAATAGTTCCTTTATATATGACAATACTTCTTAAAGTTATGAAAGAAAAGGGACTTAACGAAGGCTGTATTGAACAGATGTACAGACTTATGTATGACCGCATTAGCATAAAAAATGCAATACCTGTAGTAGATGAGAAACGCCTAATACGTATGGACGATTATGAAATGAAAAGTGAAGTACAAAAACAAATATTAAGCCTCTGGGAAAATGTTTCCGAAAGTAATATAAAAGATATTGCAGATATTGATGAGTATTGGAAAGAATTTTATGAAATATTTGGTTTTGGAATAGAAGGTGTAGATTACGATGCTGATGTTGATATTCAGATAAATATTCCAAGTATAACATTATAATTAAATTGTATATGAACACCCTATGACAACAAAAACTGAATAATTCAACAAATATTTTTATTGGCACACCGCGTTTACTAAGGTGTGCCTGTATACAAAACATCTTGTTATAATTTTACTGTTTACCTATTCTGTCAGCAATAATCTTTGTCATATCCTCTTTCTTGCGACCTATAGCAAAGGCAAGCTCTGCATATAAAGTTTCCTCTGCAATCTTGAAATATCTTTCATCAACTGCTGTATTCTTTTTACCTTGGGATATTCTTTGCTTTTTTCTGATATACATATTTTTAATAATACCCACAAGTTGTACAGGGTTGCAGCTTTGAATGGCTTCTTTATATTTCTGTTCTCTTGTTTTGTCATCAGAAATCCAGATTGTATCTATCTGTGGTATGTTATCAATTAATGCCCATGCTTCTTTTTCAGTCATAATCTTACGGCAGTTTTTATTTTCCTTTTCCACAGGTACATACAGTTTTGCTTTCTTCTCATGTTCTGGAATCATTAAATAATATAGTTTTTTAGATTTTGCAATCTGAGTATCCATATGTACGATATCCTCAACACGACAAATCCCATCAGTTGCTTTTACAACATATTCTCCTTTTTGATACATAGAATCATCCTCCATTCTAAAGCCTTGTATATATACTAGGCTGAAACTGTGCTATTATATATAGATACATATTAATTAAATTTTCAAGATTCCTATTAATATTTTACCAAAAAAAAGCTTCTAATGTAAGTCAAAATTAAATATATTGTATCTCATCGGGCAATTAAGACATATGTGTATAAAACGAAGAAGAGCAAGCTATAGCTTGCTC
>CANOID010000115.1 GCA_947565985.1 uncultured Lachnoclostridium sp. | reverse complement strand
CTGCACTATAAAAAATCACATCTTTTGACGGATAATAAAGTACATTTCTGTCAAATATGCGATAATCTTCTGCAATTTCCCTTGCCCGTATTTCATTTTGTGTTATTATCACTTTCCATGGAATATTCTGCGATAATCCATATATAAAATGACACTTTTGTGTATCTATACAGCCCGAGATATGTACTGGCAGCTTATCCTTGCCAATACATTCTATGGCTCCCTTGTATGCGTTAAGTTCACCCAAGGGTGCAAGCAACGTCTTCATATCTCCCTCCATCAATTAAATCTGTTCATTGCAGCTTTAATATCCTCAAGCATAATTACCTTGCAAGCTTCTACAGTATTCTGAAGTGCTTCACGTATAATGGGTTCATCTTCCCTGTTAAACCTTCCTAATACATAGTCTGCAAGGTCCCATCCTTTTGGCTTTTCACCAACTCCTATACGTATACGCATAAAATCACTACTGCCCAGATGTGATATTATGTTTTTAATCCCGTTATGTCCTCCTGCACTTCCCTTTGCACGTATCCTAAGCTTGCCGGGTGAAAGGTTTATATCATCATAGATTATTATAAGCTCATCCTCTACAGCTATTTTATAATAATCTATAAGTTCTCTTATACTTTCACCACTTAAATTCATATATGTGAGAGGCATTGCCAGAAGAACTTTCTGCCCCTCTATATATCCTTTGCCACACAAAGCCTTATGCTTCCTAAAATCCAGTGGTATATCATATGCATCTGACAAAGCAGTTATAGCTGAAAAACCTATATTATGCCTTGTCCCATCATATTTTCTTTCTGGATTGCCAAGCCCTGCTATAATAAACATATACCCTCCCATTTTAATAAATTTTATAATTTATTAGCTGTAAAGCCACATCGCCTTTGAGTTGTTGCGTCAGCCAAAGCCATTATAGTCTAAGTATCATAATTACTATTTCTAATAACTTAATCTGGTGAATGTTTATTTGGAAACCACAGACCTTTATGGTCTGTGGTAGTTCACATGCACAGTTTCTCCTGTATATTGTGACAACAGTTTGTTATCTACTACATGGCGGTTATCCATCGTTTTCATAACATCTTTAATCTGCATTTCCTTTGTTTCTTTTGCATCACCAAGATTATGTATCTTGTTATCGCGGAATGACAATATAAATGGTTTAAGCACATTGCTGTTATTTACTGCGATTACAAGCCCTTTATCACCATTATTAAGCTCTACACACACACCTGGCTGTAGTATATTTATACTTGAAATAAGAGCATCCACGACATCAGGGGCATACTTTATTTCATCACTCATAAGATGTCTTATAGCAGCTATTTCAGAATGTGGCTCCTCGTCAAAGCTCATTGCAGTCATATTATCATACACACATGCAACCTTTAAAATTTCTGCCCCCAGTGGCAAAAACTCAGGCACTTCGCCAGACTTTACTACACCGGGATGAAACTGCTTTATTGTATCTGTAACAATTCTTACAACATCTGTGCTTAAATCTCTGTTTTGACTAAACATCTGCAATGCAGCAATGTGGTAAGTATTTATTTGTACAATCTCCTCTTCTGAAAGTAATGATTTATTTTTATGTCTTAAATTTATAGGAATAAGAAGAGTGCCTACATCATGCAGCAATGCAGCTATCACCACATCAAGCTGACGGGTAAATTCCATTCCAAGTTTATATGTCATCATTGCACAGAGAATAGCTGTATTTAAAGTGTGTTTATATACATAATCTTCTTTACTCCTTATGCTTTGTATAAAGTTTATCTTTCTGTGCAACGAGCCATAGTTCTTTAATACCCTATCAGAAAACTGGTATAATTCCTGTGACTTTTTCTTTTTAGACATAGCATCCATTATATCTTTTATTGCAAATATAGACATTGCCTGAAATCTCTCAAATTCAATATCATCTTCTGACATAGGCGGCAAAGGCTCAGCAGCCTCAAGAATGTATACACCAATCAATCCAAAGTTTTTTATGCTCACTATGCCTTGGCTTTTAAGCTTTGAATTTCTTTCGTATAACATTACTCCGCTTTTATTATATATCGGTTTTGCCAGTCTCATACCTGCTTTAAGTTCATCAGTTTTTACAAAAATCATATACCCACTCCTTGTCATATAGTGATGGTTATTTATGCTGCTTATCCGCCAGATTACTTGTAACGCGGTTATAAAGTTCAAGTGCTGCATTATATCCCATTTTCTTCTGTCTGTGGTTTACTGCAGCAGATTCACATATGACAGCAAGATTCCTACCAGGTCTTATTGGAATAGAGTGACATACCACTTTGTTGCCAAGGAATTCTGTAAATTGTTCCTCAAGCCCAAGTCTATCATAATCTTGATTTTTATTAAATTCCTGCAGCTTAATTACAAGATCAATCTGCTGTTCATTCTTTACACTTTCAATACCAAACAGAGACTTTGCATCAACAATTCCTATACCACGCAGTTCAATAAAATGCCTTGTAATATTAGGAGAAGAACCCATAAGGCATTTATCACTTATCTTTTTTATTTCAACTACATCATCCGAAACAAGACGATGTCCTCTGTGTATAAGTTCAAGTGCTACCTCTGATTTTCCAATGCCACTTTCACCCATTATTAGAATTCCTTCACCATAAATATCAACAAGGACACCATGCACAGAACATCTTGGTGCAAGTTCTTCGTTTAACCAAAGCAGTATTTCCACCATAAATGGAGACGTAGCCTTTTTAGTTCTTAAAATTGGTACCTTATAATGATTTGCAAGGTCCATTATCTCATCATCTATCCATATATCCCTACAATAAATAATACATGGTGGCTTTGGAGCCTCATCTCCACCTACCATTATCTTTTCCATCATTGCTACACTGTATTCTATGCCTTTCTGCTGCATATAGGTGTGTTCAACATGACCTATTATTTGTATTCTTTTTGAATCATAATAATCAAAGTATCCTGCTAGCTGCAAGGCTGGACGGTTTATGTCATTCTGTGTTATAAATACGTTTTCTGTATCTATTTCTGGTGTACAGTTTTCTAAATCAAGTTGCTCAATAAGTTCTTTTAATGGTATGTTATATGTCCCCTGCATTTTATCCTCCTAATTAAGTCTAGTTGTTATTTTAATGAAAAAATTTATAAACGCTTATTGCAGCATTTTCATTCATGCTTTCAATTTGTGCAAGTTCTTCTACAGTTGCATTTCGTATATCCTCTATAGAAGAAAAATGTCTCATAAGAGCTTTTCTTCTCCTTTCACCTATACTGTTTATATCATCAAGAACCGATTTTGTCTGTTCTCTGCCTCTTAGAGAACGATGATACTCTATTGCAAACCTGTGCACTTCATCCTGTATTCTCGTCATAAGGTGGAATCCCTCACTATCCACTTTCACAGGCAATTCATGTTCTCTAAAAAAAAGCCCCCTTGTTCTATGTCTATCATCCTTTATCATGCCACATACTGGAATATCCAGTTCAAGTTCAGAAAGCACTTTCTGAGCTATATTAACCTGCCCGATACCTCCATCCATCATTATAAGGTCTGGAAAACGTGTAAAACTGCCTAACTCATTAAGTAATCCTTTTTGTTCTAGTTCCTTACGCTCATCTATACCATGTTTAAACCTTCTTGTCAGGACTTCATACATACTTGCATAATCGTCAGGACCTTTAACTGTTTTTATCTTAAATTTACGGTAATCACTTTTCTTAGGCTTTCCATCTTCAAATACTACCATCGAACCCACAGATTGGAACCCATTTATATTAGATATATCATATGACTCAACACGTGATACTCCTGTTATACCAAGCCATGAACATATTTCGTTCATAGCATAAGTCGTTCGTTTTTCCTCTCTCTTGATTTTTTCCATATCCTGTGTAAGTACAAGTGCTGCATTTTTATGTGCAAGCTCTACAAGCTTCTCCTTGCTGCCCTTTTTTGGTACCATTATACGCACTTTGCCACCTTTGCGTTCACTAAGCCACTGCTCAATAAGAGTAGTATCTGCTATATTATATTCTATCATTATTTCTTGTGGAATAAAAGGTGTTCCTGCATAAAATTGTTTAATAAAATCTTGTAAAATATTTTCTTGGCTTTCACCAGAAATTCCATTGAGGTGAAAGTGGTCTCTACCTATAAGCTTCCCGTCACGTACAAAAAACACTTGTACTACAGCCTCTTCCAGTGTACTTGCAAGTGCAATAATATCTCTATCCTGACCATTAAAGTCTGTAACTTTCTGCTTTACTGACATTTTTTTAACACTTGATATCAAATCCCTATAACTTGCTGCCTCTTCAAATGCAAGACTTTTTGACGCTTCCATCATCTTATCTGTAAGATAAGACATCACCTCTTCATAGTTTCCTTCGATAAGTTTAAGTGCCTTTTTAAAATTTTCGTAGTATTCTTCTTTTGATATCTTGCCCTGACATGGAGCACTGCATTGACCTATATGGTAATTAAGACATGGCCTTTCTTTTCCAATATCCTTTGGAAGCACCTTCCTGCAAGTTCTTATTTTATATATTTTATGTGCAAGCTCTAGTGTATCTTTAGCAGCACCCGAATTTACAAAAGGTCCATAATATTTATTTTTATCACGTTTTTGATGTCTTGAATACAAAAGTCTTGGAAAATCTTCCTCAACAGTTGCCTTAATATAAGGATAAGTTTTGTCATCCTTAAGCATTGTATTATACTTTGGTCTGTGTTCTTTTATAAGATTATTCTCAAGAACAAGAGCTTCTACTTCTGAATCTGTTATTATATATTCAAAATAATCAATTTGGGATATCATTTTCTCTATTTTAGGAGATACATTTCGGCTCGGCTGAAAGTATTGCCTTACGCGATTTTTCAGATTTACCGCCTTTCCAACATATATAATAGCATCCTTTTTGTCATGCATAAGGTACACTCCTGGTCTGGCAGGCAATTTCTTTAATTCTTCCTCCAAATCAAACATAGTTATCTCCCATCTCACACAATATCTGGAATAAAATTTTCAGATAATACATCTAAAGCCGTTAACATTCCAACAGTTAAAACATATAGGTCCAATGAAAATTTAGGTTATTAAAGCCCGTAAACATTATATTTACGGGCTCTGTAGAAATGGAACTGAGGGGAATAGAAAGCTTGTTCCATCACCTCTCAAGCCCATAAAACCTACAATTTAGGAACATTAAATATTTTTTGATTCGCTACAATAAATATATATAAATCTAATACAATCTATAAATATTTATACTGTAATGTTCTCACAAAACATCTTCCTGTTTCATTGAGTCCATTTTTGACCTAGCCCTGCAGTTAGTATTATTCACATTTCATATAACTCTCCACAGGCATAAACTCCCTAGTAGCGATAGGTAAATATCAGTATTGTCTGTAGCATCATACTGATTGATAATTTGCTAAATTGATACTCACGCTGTTATTATAACATAAATACAGAAGTTTATCAATATTTTTTATGATTGTACAATTCTTTCGTTAATTATTCCCTGACATTCTAACGGGTAAAGCACGCCTAGTTCTTCATTACATAAATTCCCAAATATATTCAAAAATATATAAGACTAATTTATTTCGTTAAAACTTTTACTGCCAAATATACATTTACATCTATTAGCTATAGCATAAGGCTTGTTAAATTTTTTCACCTAAATGAGTTATAACATTAATATATCTTTTAAAGTCTTAAAACTTCTGAATTTTCTTTTACAACACAATCTTTACCATGTTGTTTGCCATAATACAATCTATCATCAGCTTCTTTTATTACGTCTTTTATATCCTTTCCTTCATCCGAACTTGCAGTTCCAAAAGTCATTGTAACCTGAACTTTGCATCCTTCTGAACTTATAATAATAATTTTTCTCACATTTTCTGCTACTCGCTTTGCTATCTGTGTTGCCACATTTTTACTGCATTCTGGAAGCATTACAAGTATCTCTTCTCCTCCCCATCTACATACAATATCACATTCTCTTACAGATTCTTTAAATACATTAGCTACAGACTTTAGAACAATATCACCACATATATGTCCATATGTATCATTAATATGCTTAAAATCATCAATATCTGCAAGAATTATTGCATAACTTTGATTTTTACTCATTATCTTTTTGTAACTATCATTGATACATCTTCTAGTAGCAAGACCAGTCAAGGAATCTTGTGTTGATAGCATCTCAAGTTTCTGGTTTTTTCTTGTCATAACCTCTTCAAGATTTCTTATTTGTATAAGAAATGTACTCATAAATGCAACGATAGTAATAACAACAAGTAAATAATTCATTACATATATAGTAGTCTGTACAAAACTGTTACCAATAT
>CANOID010000114.1 GCA_947565985.1 uncultured Lachnoclostridium sp. | reverse complement strand
TAATCATCCATAAGTATACGCATAAGTTCTGCTACAGTTACTGTAGGGTGCGTATCATTTAATTGGAAGCAGACTTTTTCATGTAATCTGCGAATATCATCATGTTTTTCAAGGTATTTGCGTACAGCTCTCTGCACACTTGCTGATACAAAGAAATACTGTTGTTTTAATCTTAACTCCTTACCTGCAATATGATTATCATTTGGATATAGCACTTCGCAGATAGTACGTGCAAGATTCTGCTGTTCAACTGCCTTCTGATAGTCTCCTTTATCAAATGAGTCAAGGTTAAATGTATCAACTGCTTCTGCATCCCATATACGAAGTGTGTTGACAACATTATTGTTATAACCCACAATAGGCAGGTCATATGGTACAGCTTTGACTACCTGATAGTTTTCCTGTATAAACTTATCACGACCACATTCATCCTTGCGTATTGCAACATAGCCACCAAATTTTACTTCGACTGCATACTCAGGTCTTTTAATCTCAAATGGATTGCCGTCCTTAAGCCAGTCGTCAGGTCTTTCAACCTGATATCCATTTTCAATAGCTTGTTTAAACATACCATATTTATAGCGTATACCACATCCATATGCAGGATACCCCAATGTTGAAAGTGAATCAAGGAAACACGCTGCAAGACGACCGAGACCACCATTGCCCAGTGCGGCATCAGGCTCTTGGTCTTCAATTATATCAAGGTTCATTCCCATCTCTTCTATAGCTTCTTTTATTGCTTGATTGCCCTTTAAATTAATAATTATATTGCCAAGAGCTCTGCCTGTCAAAAATTCCATTGACAGATAGTATACTGTCTTAACATCCTGTTCTTCATATGTTTTATGTGTTGCCATCCACTGGTCAACAATAAAGTCTTTTACCGCATATGAAACTGCTTGGAACTTCTGCTGGTCATCAGCTTCATCTATTGACTTGCGGAAAAGTACCTTTAAATAGTCTTCTATTTCCTTTTTAAATTCGTCTTTGTTTAATTCCTTCATTGAATCCTCCTACTTAATTGTCATAGTCTGTTTAAAACCAGTTTTTGATTTAAACAATTTTTTTAAATTCTTTAATGAACTTTTTGGAACTGTTATTTTAGCTTTATTGTCAATTCCACTAATCGCTTTATCTCCTATAGAGTTAAGCTTTGTGGATTTGATTGTAATTTTATCAAGTTTTTTACAATTGTTAAATGTCTTCTTTCCAATGCTTTTAATATTTTTGCCAATCGTAACTGTTTTTAAATTTTTATAACCACTAAAAGCATTACTGCTAATAGCAGTTATTTTAAATGACTTTCCGCTTATTTTTATACTTTTATCAATTGTAAGGGATTTAATTTTCTTATCTGAAGCTCCTTTTAAAGTAACTTCGCCTGTACCATCTGTATTTATTTTTATTACCTCATATTTCATCTTTTTTACAGTTATTTTATCTCCTCTACTTGTTGTACTAGAAGATTGTTTATCTGAAGATGTACTGTTTATTGTTATCTTAACAGGTGTTTCCTTATCTTCTTCTGACGCATCACCAATTTGTCCGCTGTCATTATTACCCCAACAATAAAGCTCTCCATTTTTAGTAACTGCTGCACTATGTGAATTACCTAAAGATACACACGCTACACTGGCACGTATTTTAACAGGTCTATCTTTTTGTTCGCCAGAACCATCACCTAACTGTCCCAAATCATTGTTGCCCCAACAATAAAGGTCACCACTTTTAGTAATTGCTGCGCTGTGGGTATCTCCTAGTGATACTGATGCCACATTACTTAATGAAATCTTAACTGGTCTGCTTTGCTGTTCACCAGAACCATCACCTAACTGCCCGCTATCATTGCTTCCCCAGCAGTAAAGGTCACCGTTTTTAGTAACTGCTGCACTGTGCATCTCTCCCAAAGATATTGATGCCACATTACTTAATGAAATCTTAACTGGTTTGTTCTGATCCTCTTGATACTCTGTGTCTTCATCATCTTCCTGTGCATTTGCTGGGGCATTGCCCAACTGTCCGCTGTCATTGCTTCCCCAGCAGTAAAGGTCACCATTTTTAGTAACTGCTGCACTGTGAGAATACCCTAACGCTACAGAAGTTACATTGTCCATAATTTTAACTGGTTTTAGACGGTCTTCTTCTGAACCGTCGCCAATCTGCCCGCTTTCATTGTTACCCCAACAATACAACTGTCCATTTTTAGTGATTGCTGCACTGTGAGAATATCCCAAAGCTACAGATTTTACATTACTAAGAACTTTAACTGGTTTAAGTTGATCTTCACTTGAATTGTTACCTAACTGTCCACTGTCGTTGTTGCCCCAACAATAAAGGTCGCCATTTTTAGTGACTGCTGCACTGTGGGTTTCACCTAAAGCCGCTGATGCTACGTTATCCAATACTTTAACTGGCTTATCTTGTTGTTCATCTGAAGCATTCCCAATTTGACCCATATCATTATTGCCCCAACAATATAACTCTCCATTTTTAGTAATTGCTGCACTATGTGCATAACCTAAAGCTACTGATGCTACCTTTGCCTCAGCAGCTTTTGCATATTGAACAGGTGCTATTACTGGAACAGAGCTAACAGTCAAAGCTGTAGCCAGAAAAACTGCCATAACTCTTTGTTTCATAATAATTAATACCTCCACTATGTATTTTTGCCCAGAAACGTTCTGGGCATAATTGTATTTCAAGTATTTATTATAGTTTTTTCCTGCATATCTGTCAAGAAAATATGCGGTTTACATGGATGGATTTAGAAGTTCATTACATAGCTAAACATATCACTAACATTGCCATACGCCCTGTAGTTAGCAGCATAATCTCCGGGAGATTCTTCTTTGTTAAGTAATATCATTTTATTGCCTTTATAGTATTTTACCATATATCTGCAAAGCGGAGAGTTGACTGGAGCCCCAAGAATAAGCAATATATTCGCTCGCTCTACAGCAAAACTGGCTTGAGTAATTTTACCATTATCTATCATTTCACCGAGAAGTACAAAACCTGGTCTAAGTGGTACATTGCAAGCATCACATTCAGGTATATCTTTTGTATGTCTTATGTAATCTGAATTAAAAACTTTTCCACATGCAGGGCAGCGATTTCCTTCAATTGAACCATGAAGTTCTATTACTTTGTTACAGCCTGCTTTCTGGTAAAGACCATATACCATACGTGTTATAACAGTATCAAGTTTTCCATAATGTTGTAACTTTGCAACTCCCTCATGCACAGAAGTAGGTCTTATATCATCTTTATTAAGTATAATTTCTTTATAGTATTTATAAAAAATATCAACTCGCCTTGAAAAGAATAAAGAAGATACAATATCATCATTAGGATATCCATATCTTTGCTCGATATCATATGCTATATGTTCAGCCCTTACCCCATTTAGACCTGCTTCAAGCATCACCTCAATTCCGCCTAGAACAACAATGTTTCCATTACTTTGTATTATATTCTTAATTGTCTCAAGACTATTGTTCATAGCTGCCACCCCCTTACCTTCTCTATAATTGTACTGTAATTAACTGCCAATATAGGAACAGATAGATTTTATCGCATTATCTATCCCCATTAAATCGCTTCTTATAACTAAATCATAATTCATAAGATTTGTCCACTTTTCTCCAACATGATAATTATAATAATTTGACCTACGTTTATCATTTTTTAAAATAATATCTGCTGCAGATTTTTTATCATCATTATATTCATTTATAGCTCTGTCAATCCTGAAACTTAAAGCCGCATGTATAAAAATATTAACTATATTGCTATACTCTTTTAATACATAATCTGCACATCGTCCTACAATTACACATGGTCCCTCCTCGGCAACTTTTCTAATTACATCAGATTGTGCCAAAAAGACTTTATCATCAAGTGACAATCCATTAAAACCAAAATCCTGTGTTCCATATGAATTGATTCCCATTGCGAGTGAATATAGTAAGCTATTGCTCGCTTTGTCCTCAGCCCTTGCAAATGTCTCCTCAGCAAATCCGCTTTCCTTTGCCGCTCTCGTTATTAATTCATTGTCATAGAAAGGAATTCCATAGTGTTTTGCAATTCTTTGTCCAATCTCCCTTCCACCGCTTCCATACTGCCTTCCTATAGTTATAACTTTATCCATAATTAACCTCATTTCTATATAACATGATATTTTATTGTTTATTATTATTATAACCTTTTACTGGGATTTTCTCAAGCAAAAAGAGTAAGTTTTAGACAATTTTGTGAAGTAATTGTAAATAGTAAGATTATATAATGTACAAAAATGGCTTGGCAAAACTAGCCAAGCCATTATAAGAAAATAAGTTATAAGCTTTTACTTTTTATGCTCTTGCAAAGCCTCAATTAAACGTGGCAAAATAACTTTTACATCACCAATAATTCCTAAATCAGAAATATCAAATATAGGTGCAGCAGGGTTTTTATTAATTGAAATAATTAATTTTGACCCCGACATTCCAGTTATATGCTGGAAAGCTCCAGAAATTCCACATGCCAGATAGAGGTTTGGGCAAACTGTCTTGCCAGATTGCCCTACTTGAAAAGCAGCGTCCATCCATCCAGATTCGACGCAGGCACGGGAACAGGCAACTGCCCCACCCAAAAGCTTTGCAATACTTTTTAAATTTTCAAATTCTTCTGCACTTCCAAGTCCTCTACCTCCAGAAACAATAATAGACGCTTCTGTAATATTTATATTTCTTTCTTTGTGAACTTCAACCTCCAGAAATTCTATCTGGCTCTCTAAACCAGAAAAAGAGTTTTGGGATAGCAAAGTTTCAGTCTGGTCATGCAAAACATTAGTTGTACTATGATTATTTAATATATGATTTTCTAACAACAATTCAAGTATGGCATTAATAGCCTTATCAACTGGCACTGACAGCACCCTTCCTAAGTGTCTTGATTCTTTTTGTGTACAATTATACTGGTGTGTTTTTATGATTTTAATACCTTTTTGTTGAAGTATTTTATCTACAGAAATTACAGGTATTTGTATACTATAAGCCTTTGTAATACCATCTACATTCATATAAAAAGACTGGTTTTGTTTTGGCAGAACACTGAGTAGACATGGTGACATAATTTTCAAATTCTGGAAATAATGCTCAAACTGCTGCCTAATCCACAAAGTATGCTGTTGTTCTATGGGACGAATCTCATATACATAACTAACAGCAGGAATTTTAAGCATTCCTGCTGTTAAAATTCCTATCTGTATAATGTCAGAATCCACTATAAGTACATCATATTCCTGTTCTTTAATCCACTCTGAGAAAATAGTAGCACAAGAAGAAACATCCAAACTGTCAGGTTCCGAATAAAGCAATAGTGTTCCATTATCACAGCCCATAGCTATAGCTTCACGGATTTGTGACATAGCTGATTCATTGCCTAGATAAAAAATAGATACAAATGCATGGTTCTCCTTTTTTAAACATAGTGCAGCTTCTATACCAGCCCGCCAAAACTTTGTCTGATTATCTGTTATAATTTGTTTTACACATACAATTATCTTCATATAACATATATCTCCTTATAAATAAATTAAAACAATAATCCACATAGTAAAATGGCGTATTTATCTTCTAATTTGTAAGCATTCTAAATAGAGCATCTTATATTTAAAAGGATATTTAAACAACAGTATAATTAAAGAAAGAAAATAAATATTTAAGCAAAAGATAGAACACGCCATTTTACTATATGGATATATTTAAAGTGATATATAAATAACAGCCAGATTTAGCACAAGCTTTCACTGGCTGTTTCCGAATCAAATTCAATACATAATTTGATTATTTTTATCTAAATAATGCACCACTAATAACAAGTTTTTGAATTTCATTAGTACCTTCATAAATCTGGGTAATCTTTGCATCTCTCATCATACGCTCTACATGGTATTCTTTCATAAAACCATTGCCACCAAGCATTTGTACAGCTTCAGTAGTAACATGCATTGCTACATTTGTACAAACAAGTTTGGCTTTTGCTGCTGGAATAGAGTAAGGTCTTCCCTCAGACTTATCCAAAGCTGCTTTATAAAGCATATATTTTGCCTGTTCAATTTCACATTCAAGTTCTGCCATCTTAAATGCAAGGTACTGATTTCTAAATAATGGTTTTCCAAATTGTTCTCTTGTCATAAGATATTTTCTTGCAATTTCAAATGCACCTTCTGCAATTCCAAGCCCTTGTGCAGCTACGCCAATACGTCCTCCATCAAGTGTTTTCATGGCAATCTTAAATCCCTGACCTTCCTGTCCAACTAAAGCAGAGGCAGGAATTTCACAATTCTCAAATACCAGTTCAGAAACTTGTGCAGAACGGATTCCCATTTTGTCCTCTATTTTCCCAATAGAAAAGCCCGGTGTTCCTTTCTTTACATGAAAACAGGACAGTCCCTTTGACTTTAATTCTGGTTGTGTAAGAGCATATACAGCAAAGTGGTCAGAAAGAGGTCCATTAGTATTAAA
>CANOID010000113.1 GCA_947565985.1 uncultured Lachnoclostridium sp. | reverse complement strand
ATGCAGTAGCTCCATTTTCAAGTATATCCCTTATATACTAATACTATAATATATAGCAGACAGTTTTATTTGCTGTTACTGCTATTCTGCACTAGCATTTTCGTTTTCATAAAATGCATCCAGATACTTCTGGAAAATTGCAAGGTAATCTTCCAGTTTATATGCGTCTAAATCTTTCAGATACTGCTCCCAGTCAGCATCTGTAAAACCATTCATAATCCAATCTGATTTTTTTGCATTAATTAGCTTTGTAATATCAGCCGTAAGGTTTGATAGTTCTGTTGTATCTTCTTGGCTCATAAATACATTTGGATATACATATTTAGTATTCATATCTGATGTGTAGTAGTCCTTAATCCAATCTAAACGGTACTTTGCATCATCAGGGCAAGTTACATATACACCATAGTATTCATCTAAAACAGCAAGTGGACCTCCTACTGCTTCTGCCTCTCTTACTTCCACAGGGGATGCGTCACCAAGTGGTGCGTGTTTAAGCATATCCTCACCATTGTCATTTTTGCCAAGTTCAAAGATATCAAAATCATCATCTTCTCCGTATGTACCCCAGTTATTCTGTGGTGACTGGAATGGGTCATACATCTGGTCTAACCATGCACATACAAGTGCAGGATTTTTAGCGATTGCTGTTACAACACAGCGTCCACGGTCAAAACCACTTGTAAATGAACCATTCTGTGGTGTAATGTTTCTTGTATCAGCAGTCAGTGCTGGCAGTGGAACCCAGTCCTTAAGATTGTCAATATTTGCAACATCCCAGCTAAAACATACGCCATAGCGTCCAGATTTTCCCTTTGATACATAAGTAGACCATTCCTGTGTAAATGCTTCTGGGTCAATCAATCCTTCCTCATACAAAGAGTGCAACCATGCAATACCGTCTTTATACCCCTGTTGTGTTGTAGAACAGATTACTTTTAAATCATCTGTAACCGCAATGTGCCTGCCTTTATCTGCATCACCATAGCCCTCGCCAAAACCATTTATAAGAATACATGGGTCCTGACCTCCATCATTTACAATACAAGACATTGGAATAATGCTTCCATCAATATTAAACTCTTTCTGCAGTTTAGAAGCATTGTCACGAAAGGCAATTAACACCTGCTCAAACTCATCTACTGTAGTTGGTACATCCAATTTCAGGAAATCAAGCCACTTTTTATTGATAAAGCTCATATTGTCTATTGTCTGAATAGCAGTCTTTTCTGAGCCAAGCTGTTCAATCCATGGAAGTGACCAGATATGTCCATCTGTATCTGTACACATTATTCTATACTCAGGGTATTTGTCAAATACTGCCTTTAAATTTGGCATATACTCATCTATATAATCCTCCAGTGCAATGATAACTCCCTGTTTTCCATATTTTAATAGGTCACTGTCACCAAAGCCTGCTGAAAATACAAAATCTGTCAGTGTCTTAGCATTTGCCATATTAAGTGAAATTGTATCACCCCACTGGTCTGCTTGTATGGCTGTCCAGTTTATCTCTACATTTGTTTTTTCCTGAAGACGTTTAAAAATTGTACGTTTATTAGGATCAGATTCCGTATTGGCTGGATAGCTTATAAGACCTGTCAGCGTTGCTTTTTCCTTTAATGGAAACTCAAGGTCTGCTACATCCACTTCTTGTCCATCATTACTGCCTATATCGCCACTATTGCCACAACCGGCGGTAGAAACTGCGAGCCCTGCTGCCAGTACCACAGCCGCTATACGTTTTATACTTTTAATTCTCATATTTTTACACTCCTTTACTCCTCATTTACATAATTTTCGTTTTATCCTTTTACAGAACCCGCCATAATACCACTGTCAAAATACTTCTGGAAGAATGGGTACATAACTAAAAGTGGTAAACTGGAAATAATAATAGTAGCGTACTTTAAAAGTTCTGCTAACTGTGCACGCTCTGCTGTACTCTGCATATCTGAAATCATTCCTGACTCTGGTTGATTCTGAATAAGGATAGAACGCAATACAAGCTGTAATGGCTGTTTTGCAGAATCTCGCAGATATATCATGGCATCAAAATAACTGTTCCACATAGCTACAAACTGCCACAGTGCTAAAACTGCGATAACCGGAGTACATACCGGAATCAGAATTTTGAAAAAGAACACCATTTCATTAGCACCATCCACATCGGCAGCCTCCCTCAACTCCCCTGGGATGCCCTGATAATAAGTACGTGCAATAATCATATTCCACACGCTGAATGCACCAGGAAGTATAATTGCCCACATACTATCTAAAAGGTGTAAGTTGCTCATCAGTAAATATGTAGGAATCAATCCACCACCAAAAAACATAGTAATTACAAAAATCGTATTAAAAAATCCTTTTCCCTTAAAATCTGCCCTAGACATTGGATAGGCCGCAAGCAGTGTTAAAAACACCGAAACCACAGTAAATACTATAGAATACACCACTGCATTCTTAAAACCAATCCAGATTTGTGCATTTGACATAACTCTCTGGTACGCCGTCAACGTCCACTTGTCAAAATCAAAAGTTATACCTTTATTTTGCAGTGTAACTGGGTCCATAAACGAAGCCACCACAATATAAATCATAGGAATAATTATAGCAATGACAAACAGGCCAAGCAGGATGTAACCAGTTAGCAGCAAAGCCTTGTCCTGTGTGGAATATCTGGCAAATTTGCTTTTCTTCTTCATACTTAACCTCCTTACAATCCCTTGCCGTCATTCATCTTTGCAACAATCTTATTTACAGCAACAAGAAGTATAACATTGATTACTGTATTAAATAAGCCTACGGCTGTAGAAAAACTGTAATCTCCATCCAAAAGACCTTTTTTATACACATATGTTGCTATAATTTCTGATGTGCCCATATTCAGGTCTGTCTGTAAAGCATACGCCTTTTCAAAGCCGACACTCATAATGTTACCAGCCTGCAGTATAAACTGGATAACAACCATATCTTTAATTGCAGGCCATTCTACTGCTTTAATCTGCTGGAAGATATTAGCACCATCAATAAGTGCTGCTTCCTTTAAATCCTGGCTGGCATTTGAAAGAGAAGCCGTATACATAATAGATGCCCATCCTGCTCCCTGCCAGATACCACTCGCAATGTAAATCGTCCTAAATGCTTCTGGCATGGTCATAAAGTTAATCTGTGAACCAAACAGCAGGTTTACGGGCCCTGTAACAGATAAGAATATGCGGACAATACCACAAAGGACTATTACAGAGATAAAATTTGGCATATACAGTACAAGCTGTATCTTCTTTTTAATGCCTGTGCTTTCAATTCGGTTCAGCAAAAAAGCAAGCAGAATTGGCATTGGAAAGCCCCATAAAAGACCATAAATACTCAGCTTCAACGTATTGCCTAAGTAAGTCATAAAGTCAGGTGAAGACAAAAAACGCTGGAAATACTTAAATCCCACCCATTCACTTCCTAAAATACCTCTAAACGGATTGTACTCTTGGAATGCAATCAATATGCCACCCATTGGGATATACTTAAATATCAACGTCAACACCAGTGCTGGCAACAGGAAAATTACATACAACTGCCAGTGCTGTTTAACATACAAGACAGTGCTTTGAAATTTTCCTTCATTTTGTTTCCCTTCAGAAACTACTGTAGAATTTGCTTTCATATTTTCCTCCTTTCTTTATTATTCCTTATTTAGGCATTTGCGAAACTCCTAAACCATTGAAAATATGGACCTCTTTAATTATGATAAATCAGTATCTCCTCAAAAATGTCCGGTTTCTATATACGCCAATGCTTGTGGAAATGTGGATAACTTTCTCTCACCACATAATTTTTAGTAATCATTCTCGTTTTATCTCTTACAAAGCCTATAACTTCGTTAGAAATATTAAAGGTTATCCACATCAACTGCATTTTGAGTTTCGCAATTACCTATTATTCCTTATACACTTTTACATCTGCCTGAACCTTATGCCCTCTACGATGTTGTGCATTTGTAAAAATATATTCAGGATTATTACGTTTTGAATATAACATAATTTGTGCATTTTGTCAACATATATTTGCTATTTGCACCAAAATATTTTTTGCATTTACGCATTATATTAAAAATATACACCAATTTATAAGGAATTTATCAAAAAAAATTAGTAAATTCCATGATATTTAAAAAAATTTTTTGTTTGACTTGTCAAGTTTTTTATTATATAATTAATTTGGCATTTGCGCAAAATAAATTATATGCATACAACACATATATGTGAAGTGCATATGTAAAAGGAGGAATAATATGAATCAATTTTTTAATCCAGACAGCCCTATTATGCAGTTTATTACTAAAATTACAAGCAGTGTCTATTTAAACATATTGTGGTTTATCTGCTGCTTGCCAGTTTTTACAGCAGGAGCTTCTACCACAGCACTTTTTTATGTCACTCTGAAAATGGCAAAAAACGAAGAAGGAAACCTTACAAGAGCATTTTTTTATTCTTTTAAAGAAAATTTTAAGCAGTCTACAAAAATCTGGTTAATCCTTTTAACACTTGGCATTGCTATGGCATTTGACGGATATGTATTTTATCATATGAGGTTTGACAACATACTTTGGACAATAGGCACAGCCATTTTTCTTGTTGCACTTGCAGCATATGCCATTGTACTTATGTATACCTTTCCGTTGCTTGCAAGATTTAACAATACAACAAAAGCCATGTTTAAAAATTCTATAGTCATAGGTATGCGATTCCTTTTATGCACAGCAATTATGGCAGCAATTTATTTTGCTATGGCATTTATTGTAATCAATGTTTTTACGCCTGCGATTATATTTGGTGAAGGTCTGTGTGCACTGCTTTGCTCTTTCCTGCTTTCCAATATTTTTAGACTATGCGAGGAACAGACAGCACTAGTGTAAGAAAGTGCAGAATAAATAAAATAAAAGGAAAAAATATATGAAAATAAAACAGAAACTACAGTATATATGGGATTACTATAAGCTGCCAATTGCTATTATTTGTATTGCAGCCTACATTGTTATATATATTATATATGGACATTACACCCACAAAGACATAACTTTATACACAGCACTGGTCAATGTCACCGCTGGAGAAAACTTAACAGACAGACTTAGCAACGATTTTTTACAGTCACAAAACATAGATACCACAAAAAATACACTAAATTTATATTCCAACTTATACTTAACTAGTGATAAAGACAATATCTATCATGAATATACCTATGCATCACGCATAAAAATTCTGGCAACTATTGACAGCGAACAGTTGGATATTGCCATTATGAATAAGGAGGCTTTCGATACATTTTCACAAAATGGCTATCTATGTAACCTTGACAGACTGCTTGCCAAAGAAGAACCTAAATTTTATGAAAAACTGAAACCATTTCTTGTAAAAAATATTTCCATTCTTGAAGATAATGCAATTGATTTGGTTTTTGATGACTCATTAACTTACAGTGCTAAAACAGAAGAATACCATATGGGGCTTAATTTATCTGCCTCTCCTGCAATTCAAGAAGCAGGTTTTGAAGAAACTGTTTATCTTGGAGTAATCAAAAATACACCACGAAAAGATGTTGTTATCGAATATATTAAATATTTATTCTGTTAAAGATATTTGTGACATTTGCATAATTTTTTCGCTGTTATTTATATATTTGACAGGCTTTCTTTTGTACATTATAATAATTATACTATAAAAGAAAGGGATATTGATGTATCATGGCAAGACGAGTGACCATACAAGATATAGCAGATGAGCTTGGCATTTCACGAAATACAGTTTCTAAAGCTATCAATAATACCGGCATCCTTGCTGACACCACCAGAGAAAGAGTTTTAAAAAAAGCCATAGAAATGGGATATAAGCAATTCTCATATGTAAACATTCCTGGCCTTGGAAGACCAGACGCAGTCCTTGCACCCACAGTATCAAAAGGAGAAATTTCACTGTTTACCTCTCGTTTTATTGGAGACTCCCATTTTGCTTCTATGATGTTAGATAACTTTCAACGAGAGGTCTCAAGCCTAGGCTATAGTTTTACAATGCACCGCGTACAAAAGGATGAAATAAAAAACCTTGTAATGCCAGCTTCTTATGATAAATCAAAAAGCGTTGGCATTATATGTGTTGAAATGTTTGATAAAAAATACTGTTCTATGCTCTGTGAGCTGGATACTCCTGTTCTTTTTGTGGATTCGCCAGCATATGGCATTGATGAACCACTAAAGGCAGATATACTCTTAATGGATAACCGGTCTGGCATCTACAAGTTTGTAAATGAAATGGTACGCAGGGGGAAAAAAAGAATTGGTTTTATTGGTGAATGTTTTCACTGCCAGTCTTTCTTTGAACGTTTCATGGGATACCGAAATGCGATGTATCTGTTAGGACTGCCATGCTCAGAAGAATTTTGTATCATAGGCAATACAAAACATCCCCAGAATATGGGATGCGAAGAATATCGGATTTATTTAAAAAGGCAGTTTAAGAAGCTAAGTACACTTCCTGATGTATTTATATGTGCCAATGACTTTGTAGCGATAGATGTGTTGCGTGTATTTAAGGAGCTTGGAATCTTAGTTCCACAAGACGTATACC